>JALYLU010000448.1 GCA_030774075.1 Actinomycetota bacterium
GTCGTGATGACGTCGAGTGGTCCGCGGACGAAAGAGCAAGCCGTGGTGATCGACGTGGCGACGATGACGAAGACTGCCTCGATCACGCCGCCCGGCCCGGCGTACACCGGCCAAGGACGTTGGTACGGCGCCCCCGCGTGGATCGACGACCAGCACATAGTGGTCGGCAGCCCGTCGGGCCGCCTCGTCGTCTGGAAACCGGCGACCGGCGATGTCGTGATGCGACTCAACGATCCGCCGGCGTCCGACACCGGCGATGCCGCTGCGGTCCGCGTCACACCGAACGGCTCCGAGGTCGTCGTCGCGGGCTTCGACACGTCGGCCGTGATGGCTTACGACCTGCGCACCGGTGCGAGGCGTTGGCCGCGGGCCACGGTCGCGAACGGCGACCTCGTCCTCGACTCGGTGAGCAACGTCGTATGGGCGCAGGAGGCTGGAGTCGGGTCGAGTCGTCTCTTCGCCTACGACCTCGCGACGGGCAATCGAATTGCCGGCGAACTGAACACGCAGCACGGCACCGCGTGCGATGCAAGGACGAGTCCGGACGCCAAGATTGTCGCGCTCGCAAGTTGCAACGAGGGCACGATCGCGGTGTGGTCGCTGGACGGCACGACCGCAACCGGCCCGTCGTTGCAGCCCGCAGGCTGGTCGTCGAGCAGCGACCTGTGGAGCCCTGACGGCCGGTTCGTCGCGACATTCAAGACCGATACGCCTGACGAGGTCGAAGTCGTCGACATCCGCCGTGGCAAACGTTTGCGCGCGTCGGGCGTCACCGCGTCGCAGGTCAATACGCCCATCTTCCGATCAGACGACGTCCTGCAGGCGGTCGTCGACCGCACGAATCACATCGTCGAGTTCAATGCGAAGACGGGCCAAACACGCGACAGCGGCGTGGTGCTCCCGAACGGCGCGGTCAGCGCGAACGTCGCAGTACGCGACGGCCTGAGCATCTACGGCATGGACGACGGCACCGTGTTCATCGTCGATGTCGCCCACGCCAAGATCGTGCAGACGCTCGCGACCGGTCTCATCGCCGTGTTCGGCGTGCAGTGGAGCAGCGACGGCCACCGTGTCTTCGCCGCGGGTCAGAAGGAGGAGGTGCGCGTCTACGACGTCGCATCAGGCGAGAAGGTCGCGGCGCTCGCGACCCCAGCCGCCACTCTGGCCATCGACACCGATCACAAACTCATCGCAACGGCCGCGTTTAACGGGACGATCAACTTCTACGATGCGGTGACGCTGCAGCCGACGGGAGATCCGTTGACTGGAGGAGCGGCGTTCGCCGCACAGCTCCAATTCACGCCCGACGGCCGGACCCTCATCACGAGTGGCCTCGACTCCACGATGCGACTCTTCGATGTCGCATCCCGCCGTCAGGTGGGGGTCCCTATCCCGATCGCGTCGTGGGGTGCAGCGATCGCGCCCGACTCGAAGGAGATCGCGATCTCGACGGACCGCGGCGTGCAGCGCCTCGCCCTCGACCCAGTCGCGCTTCGTACCGCCGCCTGTCGCGCCGCCGGTCGCAACCTGACGCGGGTCGAGTGGGCGCAGTACATCGGCGGCACGCCTCGCCGACTGTGCCCCGAGTGGCCAAGCGCGCTTCGCGCGGATCCCGACGACGGCAGATGAACTCGATCTCGGTCGCCGCGCGTGGTGCGCCGCGCTCAAACAATCAGGCCCAGCGCGCGCCATGCCGGCCGGTGCTCGTCGTCGATGACGCCCAGCTCCGCGAGAAAACCAGTCAGCTTCGACAAGCCCGCCACGATCACAGCGCGGTGGTACGGGTTCGCACGCGCTGCGGACTCGCCCTGCTCGATGCCGAGGCACTCGTAGACGGCGGGATCGACGCTGAGCTCGGCTACCGCCGAAACGAGCGCGGGCGCGGCGTCGGCGATCGCGCGCCGGTCATCGTCGTCGAGTTGGGCCCAGACCTCGGCGAGGTAAGTCTTCGCGAAGCTCACGTGACGCGCCTCTTCGAGTACGTGCAAGCGGGCGATCTGTCGCGATACCGGATGCACCTCGTCGTCACGCATCGTCCGCCGGTTGATGTAGTCGAGAAACTCTTCGACGGCGAGGATGAGCAAGTACGACGTCGCGCGCCGCCCGGGAAGGTCGTCGACGTCGAGCGACGCGAGCGAGGGACCGTACGCAGGCGTGCCGGCGCGCCGAATGAACTCGCCGAACATGGTCGAGTGGCGGCACTCGTCGGCGACCTCGACGAGGAGGTACCGGTGCGCGGGATCGGTCACCGGTAGCTCCGCGAGGTGTCGGAGCACCGCGCGCATCAGCACGTTCTCGAACCAGATGCCCGCCCCGCACAGCGCCGCCGTCTCGTGGCGGCTGTACGCGATCCGCTCCGACTCGGTCATCGCTTGCCATGCATCGGTTTCGTACAGAGGCAAGACCTCGGGCGGGAGGTGGAAGGCGGTGTCGTCGATGCGGACCGACCAGTCGACGTCGACGAAGGGGTCGAGGGTGGTTCGCTCCGATGCCGCAACGAGTTGGTGCGATCGGGCGGCGGTGCGGGGCATGTCCAACGTCTGGGTCATGCCTCTACCCAAACACTTGCAGTGCCTACTGTCAAGGTATATTTGCAGTACCTACTGTAAAGATCGGTCGCGGTGTGGTTCACTGAGCGAGTGAGCGCGGAGGAAACGACGGTTTCAGGCGAGGTCGACGGGTTCGGGCTGCCGGAGCTGGTGGAGCGCAGCGGAGTTCCCGTGCGCACGATCCGCTGGTACCAGTCGGAGGGTCTGCTGCCCAAGCCCACGAAGCGCGGGCGCGACGCGGTCTACACCGACGATCATCGCCAACGACTCGAGCTGATCGCCGAGCTTCGCGATCGCGGCCTCACGCTCACTGCGATCCGCGATCTCGTTTCTCGCGATCGACCCGGACGCACCGTCGCCGAGTGGCTCGGCATCGACGCAACCCTCACCGCACCGTGGTCCGACGACCGGGCGCAAATCGTCGACCGTCATGAGCTCGCCGCGCTCACGGGTGAACGCCGCGGCCTCATTGCCGAGTTACAGGACGCGCATTACATAGAACCGGCCGCGGGCGGCGGCTGGCTCGTGCCGAGCCCGGCGCTGCTCGACCTCGCGCTGCAACTGCACGACGCCGGCGTCGACATCGACATCACCGGTCAGCTCCGCGACCTCCTGCGCCGACGCCTTTCCAAGGCGGTCGACGACGCAGTGAAACTCATCGTCGAACGGACCGGAGCCGGCTTCGCGGGGACCGCAACGCCACAGGAAGTCGCGACTGCCATCGGCGCGCTGCGCCCGATCGCGCGCGAGACGACGAGTTTGATCCTTGCGCAAGAAGTCGAACGCGCGTTGAAACGCCTGGTCGACGCCGGTCCCGCGGCGATCGAGAAGAACCGGCGTCCTCGAAGGAGCACGACCAGTCCTCGGTGAACAACTCAGCGAACGCGTTGTAGCCGACGGTCGCCGCGCACGGGTCGCACACTGCGTTGAGCGGCGTCCAGTTCGGATCCGCGTCGTCGCCCGGTTGCCGTCAGTTGGTAGTCCCACCTAGGAGTCCGGTGATGAGGGTGTCGAGGACGACGTCGGCCTCGGCTCGGGCGGCGCGCGGGTCCGGAGCGCGGGCGATGTAGAGCGAGGCGCCGTAGAGGCCGCCGAGGGCGACGTAGGTGAGCGCGTCGAGGGCGATCCCTCCGAAGGTAGTGGTGCCGAGCAGCGGGGTGAGGACGGTTCGCAGCATGGGCAACTCGACCGGGTCGATGCCGACCTCCAAAACCTTTGCCTGCAGGACCGACACGCTGTCGAGCACGACGATGCGACGGAAGGCGGGCTCGAGGCAAGCGTCGAGGAAGGCCGAAATGCCGGCGCGCACCGCGTCCCAGGGTGACGTCTGGGACGCGGCTGCTTCCATGACGCGCGCGACGACCTCAGCCTCGACCGTCTCGTAGACCGCGCGGAACAGGGCCTCCTTGCCCGAGAAGTGGTGGTACAGCGCGCCGCGCGCGACTCCAGCCTGCTGGACGATGTCGTCGATCGACGTCGCCGCGTAGCCGTGATCGGTGAAGTTTTCCCGGGCCACCTCTATGAGGAGGCTGCGCGTTGCCTCCGCTTGGCGGAGGCGCAGCGGCTTGACAGACACCCACAACCGTACCAAACTGACCGATAGTCGGTCACCGACCGTTGGTCGGTCATAGATCGTCGGTCGGTTACCTGAGAGAGGCGAGGTGAGTATGACGCCAGGATCAATCGCACGCGACCCGATAATGAGACTCCCGAATTCGGCCCACACTTCGCGGCCGTGGCGGATCCACGAGCTCACACAGGACTTCCGGCTCGAGGACGTGTGGGCATTGCCGGAGGGCGGCGGCCCGGACGACTTCCCGCGGCTCGTTCAGATGATCGCGTCGCTCGACCCGTCACGAAGCTCTTCTTGCGCAGTGCGCGCACTCTTTGCGATCCGGTGGAAGATCGGGGAGGTGCTCGGTTGGGACGGCCCCGACACCGGCGTCGGCTCGAGGGTTCCGACGCTCCGCGACCGCCTGCTCGTAGTTC
>JALYLU010000449.1 GCA_030774075.1 Actinomycetota bacterium
GTTCTTGTCGACGTAGGGCGTCACCACCATCAGGAACAGGCCCATGCCGGGGATGGTCACGCCCGCGACCATCGGGTGGAACATCGTGAGCAGCTCTTGCAGTCCGAGGAAGTACCACGGTGCCTTCGACGGGTTCGGCGTCTGGTTGACGTCTGCGAGCCCGAGCAGCGGGGCCTTCACCAACGCCGAGAAGATCGTGACGAACGCCGTGAGCGACAGGATCGACGCGAGCTCGATCGCGAGCAGGTGCGGCCAGACGTGCACTTTGTCCTGAGCCTCGGCGCGGGCTTGCTGGATCGAGCCGGACTTGACGACGGTCAGAAGTCGCTGCGTGTGACCGCCCGGGCCGCCGCTCGTCGGTGCGGGGGCTGCGACCGCGGTGGCCGCGGCGGCCCGCGCACCGGCGGAGGACGTGGAGGCGGCGGGCTCGCCGCCTCCACCTCCGGCGAGCGCCGCTTTGCGCTTGCGAGACCGTTCGAGCAGGTGAGCGGGAATGCCACCGACGCTCTCGGTGATCTCCTCGCCGTCACCACCTCCACCGGCGTCACCACCTCCACCGGCGTCACCACCTCCACCGGCGTCACCACCTCCACCGGCGTCACCACCTCCACCCGCGTCGCCGGCGCCGGCGTCGGTGGCCGCGATCTCCTCGGCGGCCGGTGCTTCGGGCGCGTCGGACGCGACATCCTGCGCGGCCGGTGCTTCGCCCTCGTCGGCACCCTCGACGGGCAGGCCGAGTGCCTTGCGCCGCTCCTGGCTCCGGCGGAGAAGATGTTCGGGTACGTCGGCCATGAGTGTGCTCCTCCCCTCGACCTAGAGGGGTCCGGACTCGCCGCCGTCCTTGCGGACGCGCCAGAAATGGACAGCCATGAAGATGACGATGACGAACGGCAACATCAAGACGTGCAACACGTACCAGCGCAGCAGCGTCTCGCTGCCGATCTCCTTGCTTCCCAGCAGCACGTACTTCACCTGCGAGCCGAACACCGGTGTGTAACCCATCATGTTCGTGCCGACGGTGACCGCCCAGAGCGAGAGCTGGTCCCAGGGCAGGAGGTAGCCGGTGAACGACAACAACAGCGTGAGCGTCAACAAGATGATGCCGATCACCCAGTTGAATTCTCTCGGCGACTTGTAGGCGCCGTGGTAGAAGACGCGCGCCATGTGCAGGAAGACCGACAGCACCATGAGGTGCGCGGCCCACCGGTGCATGTTGCGCACCAGGGAGCCGAACGTCACCGCCGTCTCGAGCGCCTGCACGTTCGCGTACGCCTCGGTGACGGTCGGCCGGTAGAAGAACATCAAGAAGATGCCGGTGACCGTCAACAGGATGAACAAGAAGAACTACAGACCGCCGAGGCACAGCGTGTACGACACCTTCACCGCGTGCCGCTTCACCTTCACCGGGTGAAGGTGGTACAGCACGTTGTTCATGATCACGTAGGAACGGTTGCGGGGGCTGTCGGTGTAACCCTTGCGGAAGACCGACCCGGGCCGGAAGATCGAGGTCCAGGCCTGCGAGTTGCGCGTCTTCTCGCCGACCGTGGCGAGCCGCTCCGCAATCTTGGGTCGCTGACCGTTTCCGTTGGTTGTGGCCACGTTAACTCCCGCTCTCCTCTTTCACGGCCGTCAGAAGCGGACGCCGTAGGCGTAGCCGTGTCGGTTGGTGCGGACGTTGGGGTCGCCTTCGCGCCAGGCGTCGGTGACTTTGCCCAAGACGATGACGCCGGTGGGGCAGCGGTCGACGCACAGGGCGCAGCGGGTGCAGACGTCTTCGTCGACGACGAAGAAGACGTGGTCCTTGGGGTCGTCGCCGGGTTGGTCGGCGTTGACGGCTTCGTCGATGGCGTTGGTGGAGAGCATGTGGATGCATTTCCACGGGCAGATGTCGACGCAGCCTTCGCACAAGATGCATTCGGCTTGGTCGATGTGGAGGAACTGCTTGGGTTTCACCGCTTGGGTGAGCCACTTCGGGTCGACCTCTTGGAGCACGTACGAGGTCGAGAACTCAGGCATCGGCGGGTTCGCGTCGTTTCTTGCCATGTTTATGCGCTCGTTCTCTGCGGCGCAGGGTACCTGCGCCGCGGTCGTTCACTCGCTGGCCAGTTCGCTCCGCCTCCGGCTCCGCTCACGGCATCGTGCGGCTGGCGGCGCACGCGCTTCAGCGCGTTCATGAACGTCGTCATGACTCTGTCGTTGTTACTGGGCGGCCGTAGGCGGAGGTGCGCTTGGCGCGGCGGAAACGGGAGAAGACGGATCCGCCGGTAACCGGACCGGACGGACTCACGGCGCTCTCGCCCTCGGCCACCGGCTCGGCGACCTTTCGCTTCTGCCACGCCGCGAAGAACGCGACGTTCAGACCGAGCACGACGACGTAGATCAGCGCGGCGACCGCGTCGAGCATCTTGTCGCGTGTGATGTCGAAGGGAAGTATCCGGTTCTTGTGCAACATGAACGATGAGCTGTCGAAGTTCAGGTACGAGTTGCCGAACGTGAGCCACTCGTGCGGAATCACTCCGTATCCGAGCGCGAACATGACCCAGACGAACATCGCGCCCATCACGCACTGCGCCCACGTCGGAGATTCGTTGGAACGCTTCGGTGTACGGATGACTTTCGCCGCGGCGGCGAGCCCGATCGCGAAGAGCACGATGGCGTACAACAACCGCGCGGCCTTGCGTAGCCATGGGAGGTGCAACCCGAAGATCGTCCGCGGCAGCAGGTTGGGAATGTGCACCGCGAGGAGATCCCACACGTGGATGTCTCGCATGCTCCCCGGCGCTCCTTTTCACGTCGGCCGTGTCGTTCTTGCTACCACGCTAGAGGCGGCTCCGGCACATTGTGCGCCACGCCTCGTTCCCGCGTCCGCCGAGGTTGGTCACGCTTCGTTTCGGACCGGCCGAGCATGTGATCATGTGCTCGTGACGGCGCGCGTGCCGAATGATTTTCCCGGTGATTTCGACGTGTTGGTCGTCGGCGCGGGACCGTCGGGTTCCGCGGCGTCGTACTGGCTCGCGTCGCGGGGTCATCGGGTGCTGGCGATCGAGAAGAAGCACTTTCCGCGCGAGAAGACCTGTGGCGACGGGCTGACGCCGCGTGCGGTCCGCCAACTGCACGACATGGGCCTCGCCGATCGCCTTGCGGGCTTCCAACGCTTCGACGGCCTGCGCTCGATCGCGCACGGCGTCACGCTCGAGCTCGCCTGGCCCGATCATCCGGACTTCCCGTCGTACGGCTATGTCGTGCGACGTCGCGAGCTCGACGAGATGGCCGCCGAGCAAGCGGTCAAGGCGGGCGCGACCCTCTGGCAGGGCGCGGAGGCGGTCGCGCCGGTCGTCGACGGCGGACTGCTCGCCGGCGCGATGGTGCGCGACAACGACGCGGGCGGGCTGGTACCGGTGCGCGCCCGTTACGTGGTGCTCGCCGACGGTGCGAACTCCCGCTTCGGCCGGGCGCTCGGTACGGCCCGCGATCGGTCGTATCCGCTCGGCATGGCGATTCGCGGCTATTTCACCAGTCCGTACCATGATGAGCCGTGGATCGAGAGCCACCTCGACCTCCGCGACCGCGACGACAACCATTTGCCCGGTTATGGGTGGATCTTTCCCGTCGGTGACGGGACGGTCAACGTGGGTGTCGGGCTCCTTTCGACCTTCCGCGGCTGGAAGAACGTCAACACGACGCATCTGATGGAGGCGTTCTGTGAGACGGCGCCGGCCCGATGGGGTCTGTCGCCCGAGACCGCGACGTGCGCGCCTACCGGCGGCCGGCTCCCGACGGGCGGGTCGGTGACGCCCCGCGTCGGCCCGACGTTCGTCGTGGCCGGCGACGCGGCCGGGCTCGTGAACCCGTTCAACGGCGAGGGCATCTCGCTCGCCTACGAGACGGGGCGGCTCGCCGCCGACGCGGTCGATCTCGCGCTCACGACCGGCAACGGGCTGGCGCTGCAGACCTACGACGACCGGCTCGAGGAGGTGTACGGCCTCTACTTCAAGTTCGCCCGCGTGTTCGTGCGGGCCATCGGCAACCCCGCGGTGATGCGCGAGCTGAGCCGGGTCGGAATGCAGAGTCGCACCCTCATGGACTGGGCGCTGCGGATCATGGCCAACCTGCTGCGCCCCGACGAGCTCGGACCGGCCGAGGCCGTGTACCGCGCGCTGGCCGCGCTGGTGCGGGTCGCGCCCGAGCCGTGACCACACTCGTCATCGCGCATCGCACCGCTCCCCGCGACGCTCGCGAGAATTCGCTCGACGGAATCGCGACCGCGGCCCGGTGCGGCGCCGACGTCGTCGAGGTCGACGCGCGCCGCAGCCGCGACGGCACCGCCGTGCTCCTCCACGATCCGTGGCTCCTGCGCGTGCAGCACGTGCCGCTTTCCGTGAGCTGGGTTCGCGACGCGCGCCTGGCCCGGCACGGTGTTCCCACCCTCGCCGACGCGCTCGAGGTGGCGGGCGAGGTGGGGGTCCGGCTCGCGGTCGACACCAAGGACGCCGGCGCGGCCGACGCCGTGCTCGCCGCGGTGCGGGCCGGGGGTGG
>JALYLU010000450.1 GCA_030774075.1 Actinomycetota bacterium
CGGCCCGGGCGGCCGCGACTACAAGACCCGCCTGCAAGAGGCCACCGCGGCCCGGTCCCTCGGGCGTCCCCGGTACGTCGTCCGCGACGAGGGCCCGGATCACGCCAAGCAATTCTTCGCGCTGGTCTACGTGGCCGATCATGTGTACGGCGAGGGCGACGGGCGTTCGAAGAAGGAAGCCGAGCAATCCGCCGCGTGGGTTGCATGGACGCGTCTGCAGGACGAGGCGGACGGGCAGGGGGGCGACCATGCCGGAGCTACCTGAGGTCGAGGTCTTGCGCCGCGATCTCGAAAAGGAGGTGGTCGGGAAGAAGATCAAGAGCGTCGAGGTCACCGGGACCAGGTCGGTGCGTCGGCACAAGAACAAGAAGGAATTCATCGCGCTGCTCGAGGGTCGCAAGATCGTCGCGGTGCAGCGGCGGGGGAAGTATCTCGTGATGCGTCTCGACGGACCGGAGGCATTGATCGTGCACCTTGGGATGTCCGGTCAGCTGCTGCGCGCAAAGTCGGCGCGCGAGAAGGCTCCGAAGCACACCCACGTCGTGATCCACTTCACCCAGGGTGGGCTCCTTCGTTTCGTCGACCCGCGCACGTTCGGCGAAATGTTCGTGACGAAGTACGACGAGCTGGAGGAGCAGGTCGACGAGCTCGCGCACCTCGGGCTCGATCCGCTCGAGACCGCGATCTCGTGGGACCTGTTCGGCCGGATGCTCGCCGACAAGCACGCCCGACTCAAGTCATTGCTGATGGATCAGAAGTTCATCGCGGGTATCGGCAACGTGTACAGCGACGAGATCCTCTTCCAGGCCGGACTGAAGTGGGACCGGATGAGCGACGCACTCTCGCAACAGGAGATCCGGCGCCTCTATCGCGCGATCTTCGAGACCCTGCAGGACGCGGTGAAGTACCGGGGCTCGTCGCTCGCCGACGAGCAATACGTCGACCTTTTCGGCCGGCCCGGCGAGTACCAGCACCGCCACCAGGTGTACGACCGCGAGGGCCTGGCCTGCCCGCGCTGTCGCCGCGTGGTGCATCGGGCGCGTTTTGCAAACCGCTCGACGTTCTTCTGCGAGGCATGTCAGGTGTGAGCGTGCCGCCCGTCCCGGTGGGGACGGTCCGGGTGCGGGTCGTGGCAACCGGGCGGGTGCAAGGTGTGTGGTTCCGCGACGCGTGCCGGGAACGGGCGCGGGCGGAGGCCGTGGCGGGTTGGGTTCGCAATCGCAGTGACGGCGCGGTGGAGGCCGAGTTCGAAGGTCCGAAGCCATCGGTCGACCGGCTGGTCGCGTGGTTCGGCACCGGCCCGCCGCGGGCCCGAGTGGACGCGACCGAGACGACGGTCGTCCCGGCGAACGGCGACCAGCGGTTTCGCATTCTCTGATGCATCACGTGATGCCCCACGCCGAGGTCAGGTCCGCCCGGTCCGGCGGCGCGCCCCCTACGATCGGCGCTCGGAGAGGGGGGTCGAGTTGTTCCTCAAGTCGTTGACGTTGAAGGGCTTCAAGTCCTTCGCGGACAAGACCACACTCGACTTCGAGCCCGGCGTGTGCGTCGTCGTCGGCCCCAACGGGTCGGGGAAGTCGAACATCGTCGACTCGGTGGCGTGGGTGCTGGGCGCGCAGGGCGCCCGGGCGCTGCGCGGCACCAAGATGGACGATGTCATCTTCGCGGGCACTGCCGACCGTCCCGCGCTCGGACGCGCCGAGGTCTCGCTGACGATCGACAACACCGCTCACCTTCTGCCGATCGAGTTCACCGAGGTCACCATCACGCGGATGCTCTTCCGCACGGGTGAGTCGGAGTACATGATCAACGGCGCGCCGTGCCGGCTGCTCGACATCCAAGAGCTGCTCTCCGATACCGGCATCGGTCGCCAACAGCACGTCATCGTCGGGCAGGGCCAGCTCGACGCCGTGCTCAACGCCCGGCCGGAGGATCGGCGGGCCATCATCGAAGAAGCCGCGGGGATCCTCAAGTTCCGCAAACGCAAGGAAAAGGCGGAGCGCCGGCTCGAGGCGACCGAAGGCAACCTCCTGCGGCTGACCGACCTCCTGCGCGAAGTGCGCCGGCAACTGCGACCGCTCGAACGCCAGGCCGATGCCGCGCGCCGTCACGACGGTCTCGCCGCCGAGCTCCACGCGATCCGTCTGCACCTGTCGGGACGTGAGATCGAGCAGCTGCGCGGTCGGGAGCGCAAGCGTGTCGATGCGCGCCGCGACCTCGCGCGGCGAGAGCAGGACGTTCGGGTCGAGCTGCGCGCGCTCGACGCGGAGGTGCTCGACGCCGAACATGCGCTCGCGGTGCCGGGAGAAGACGACGTCGCCGACGTACTCGCCAGAACCGAGGCCTTGCGGGAGCGCGGCCGGGGACTCGTGAACCTCGTGACCGAGCGCGGCCGTAGCCTCGACCGCGAGTTGGCATCGGTCGCCGACGAGGGGGTCGTCGAGTCGCTCGTCGCGGAGGCCGCGAACGTGCGTGCGCAGCTCGCGAGGGTCGAATCCGACTTCGACGCGCTCGCGCCGGCACGCGTCGAGGTGGAGGCGGCCGAGGCGCAGGCCGACGCGCTCGGAGTCGTGTCGGTCACTGTCGCCGAAGGTGAATTCCAGCGGGCAGCTCAGGAGCTCGATCACTTGACCTCGCGCGGGACCACGATCGAGAGCGAGCTCGCGCGCGTGGGCGAGGAGATCGGCCGCGTCGACGAAGACCGCGCCGCGCTCGAGCCGCGCACCCGCGACGCCCACGTCGCGCAGGCCGAAGCCGATCGCGCGCGGCTCGAGATGGAAGCCCAAGTCGGGGTGTCACCCGACCGCACCGCAGAGGCGCGCGAGCTTCGCGCGGCCGAGGACGCGCTGCGCGAGAGCGACGCAACCCTTCGTCGCGCCGAGAGCGACGCGACGAGCTGGCGGGCGCGCGCGGAGATGCTCGCGCTCGCGCTCGAGGAGGCCCACGTGGCCGCGGGCGGTGACGACATCGCCTCCCTCGAGGGCGTGCTCGGCCCCCTCGTCGACCTGCTCGAGATCGACGAGGGTTGCGAGATCGCGGTCGCCGCCGCGCTCGGCGACGCGCTGAAGGCGATCGTCGTCGACGGCGACCACGCGGCACGCGCCGCAGTCGAACGCCTGAAGCGCGGGGATCGCCAGGCGTTGTTGCTCGTGGCCGAGGGTCGCGCGATGGGTATGCAGATCTCGTTCGCGCCCGCCGGGACGCACCCGCTCGGCGCCTCCGTGCGCGGCGTGCGCCCGGGACTCGATTCGGTGCTCGCCCGGCTCTTCGCGCAGTTCGTGCTCGTCGACGGCGGATGGGAGCACGCGCTCGACGTCGCAATCGCGAACCAGGGAGTGGTCGCGGTGACGCGCGACGGCGATCGCTTCGGTGGCCCGACCGCGTGGCGCGCCGGTCCGTCGGGATCGTCGATCGTGACGCCGGCCGCGCTGGCCGATGCCACTGCCCGCGCCGGCGAGGCCGAGGTCGCGCGCGACGCGGCCGAAGGCGAGGTCGAGACCGCGCGCCGGCGTCTCGCGGCCGCGAGACAAGCCGAGCTACGCGCGACGGAGGACGAACGACGCCGGCGCGTCGAGCTCGAGCAGCTCACCGCGCGCGCCGCGCAGCTGCGGCGTGAGGTCGAGGTCGGCGCGGCGTCCCTCGACGCTCGCCGGATCTCGCTCTCCGCACGCGCCGACGAGCTGGAAAGAACGCACGCGGCCGGACCGGTTGCGGAGTCGAACGCCCGCGCGCGTCTCGCGGCGGCCGAGCAACAGCGTGACGAGGCACGCGCGCGGGGTTCCGAGTTGGAGCGCCTTCGCTCGCATGCCGCGGCCGGGCGCCGTGACTACGAGCTGCGAGGTGCCGCGGTCGAGGAGCGCCGCACGGTACTCGCGGCGCGACTCGCCGAGGTCGAGGCTCGCCTCGCCGTTCGGCCCGACGAAGAAGCGCGCGCTCGCGCCCGACGCGCCGCATTGGAGCGGCGCCGGGAAGCGATCGCGGAGATTGCGGAACGCCTCGGGTCGCGCACCGGTGCGATCGAGGCGCTGGCCGAGCGCCTGCGTACCCGGCGTCGCCAACAATCGGAAGCCGCGCGCGCGGCCGGTCGTCGCCTCGACGGGCTGCGGGAGCGTCGCTCCGAGGCCGAGAAGCGGTTGACCGATCTGCGCGAGCGGGCGGGAAAGCTCGAGGTGGAGGAGGCCGAGATCCGGCTGCGCCTGGAGCAAGCGGTGGAGCAGGTGCGGCGCGACTTCGATTGCGAGCCCGACGCCGCGATCGCCGCGCCCCAGCCCGAGGCTCCCGATGGAATCACCCTGCCCGGCCGGGCCCGCGAGCTGGAGCGAGAACTGCGGTTGATGGGGCCCGTCAACCCGCTCGCGCTGACGGAGTACGAGGCGCTGCTGGAGCGCCACGAGTTCCTGCAGCAGCAACTCGACGACGTGCGCAGCACGCGCCGTGAGCTGGCGCGCGTCATCAGATCGGTCGACGAAGAGATCGTGCGCGTGTTCGATGCCGCGTTCACCGACGTCGCGCGCAACTTCTCGGAGCTGTTCT
>JALYLU010000451.1 GCA_030774075.1 Actinomycetota bacterium
TGACGCCCTCCGGTTCCGGACGGATCCGGACTCGAGGCGGCAACGGGCGATCGCCGGGAACCGTCGTCGATGCGGACGTCGCGGGCGCCGAACGCGTCTGCGCCGTGCCGTTGCCGCTGGTACATCCCGATGCCGACATCAGCGTCACGGTCGCCGCCGCGCACAGCAGTCGCGCCGCAAAGCTCATCGCGGGCTACATCCCTCTCCTCCGGGAATCCATTGTCATCCATACACCGACGACGTCGCCGAGGTTCCAGGACATTCATTCAGGATCGGCGTCCGCGCAGTTCGACTTGCAGGCGCGGAATCGCGCGATCGAGGTTGCGCGCATAGATCGCTCCGAACACTCGGCCGAGCGTCGCGGAGCCCGGCCCATCGGCGGCGACGGTCCAGATCAGTCGTGTGTGCTCGGAGTCCACGGGCTCGAAGCGATGGTCGTAGTGAACCCTGGTTGTGAGGAAGCGGCCTACCCACTGCCATCGCTTCCGGGACTCGTAGATCTCCATCCGAAACGTCGAACGAACACCGCCAGTCAAGCGGAACGCGCCCGCGGATGCCTTTGTGAGCGGTCCGGGCGGTTCCACCGCGACCCGTTTGATGTGCTTGGCCCAGGTCGTCCATCGCTCAACCTGCGCGAGGTGATCCCAGGCATCGTCGAGCGGAACGTCAACGGTGAACTCGCGAGCGACAAGCTCGATCATTTCGCGATCCTGGCGCGAATCAGGACGTTCGGCGGCTGGGCATCAGGGTTGCCGGAGGTAAGTCGGCTGCGAGGAAATGTTCGATGATGCGTGCTGTTTCCTCGGGCTGCTCCATTGGCAAGGCGTGCGAGGCGCCCGGCACGACGGCGAGTTGTGCCCCGGGGATCGACTCGTAGAGCGAGCAGGTGTGCGAAAGATGGATGAGATCATCGTCGCCGACCATCACGAGCACCGGGACCGAGACTTGACGGAGATCATCGACGGTGAGTTGCGGCTCGGACGCAAACATCGTGAGCGACTTACCGACGACCTCGCCGAAGTGTTCCGGCCCGTCGGGCGAGCGTTCGCTGTATTGCGCGTTCAGCAGCGCGACCGCTGGACTGTCGGGGTCGAGCGTCATCGGGCGAAGACCGTCGGGGTGATAGTTCGATCCGATCGTTACGAGCCGTCCGACCAGGTCGGGCCGCCGGAGCGCAACGAGCAGGCCGACATTGCCGCCGTCGCTCCACCCGATCAGGTGCGCCGGACCACCGAGATGTTCCAGGAACGCGATCGTCTCGTCGGCCATGGCCGCGTAGTGAAACGGCTCGCTGGTGTCAGCCGTGCGGCCGTGGCCCCGACGGTCGAAGGCAGCCACGCGGTAGGTCTGCGCGAGCGGGCCACCGATGGTGTCGAGCATCAGATCACTGTTCGAGAGGCCGCCGTGCAGGAGCACGGCCGTCTGGTCCTTGTCGGTACCGGTCGATGCCCAGGTCTGGTGTCCGAGAACGCTGATATACGGCATCCCCGCACAATAACGTCGGTTCGCTCAACGCGATTCACCCAGGGCGGGAGGATGAACGCCCTTCGGGACGGTCGTACGATGCGAACCTGTGACTTCACACGTCGACCTTCAGCACATGGAGATCCACGGCCATCGCGTCGGCTACCGCAGCGCGGGATCCGGACCGGTGATCGTCCTCGTCCACGGCATGGCCGGAAGCTCGGCGACCTGGCGATTCGTCATGCCCGCGCTCGCCGAGCGCTTCACCGTCGTGGCCCCCGACCTCGTCGGGCATGGCGAATCCGAAAAGCCGCGCGGCGACTACTCGCTCGGAGCGTTCGCGAGCGGCGTGCGCGATCTCCTGTTGGCGTTGGGCCACGAGCGCGCGACGTTGGTCGGACAATCATTTGGTGGCGGCGTTGCGATGCAATTCGCGTATCAGTTCCCGGAGCGCTGCGAGCGGCTGGTGCTCGTGTCGAGCGGCGGATTGGGCGACGAGGTCAACATGTTGTTGCGTCTGCTCGCGTTACCCGGCGCGGAGTTCGTACTCCCGTTGGCGTGCACCAACTGGCTCCACGATGCTGTTGTGACCGTCGCGGGTTGGCTCGCAAAGATCGGCCTTCACCCCGGCCCGCACCTCACGGAGACGTGGAACAGCTACGGGTCGTTGGCCGACGGCGAAACCCGCACCGCGTTCCTGCAAACGCTGCGATCAGTCATCGACGTCGCCGGCCAACGCGTGAGCGCGGCCGATCGGCTCTACCTCGCCGCCGAAGTTCCTACGCTGATCGTCTGGGGCGACAACGACAGCATCATCCCCGTCGAGCAAGGCCGTGCGGCCCATGAGGCGATCCCGGGAAGCAGGCTCGAGATCTTCGAAGGCACCGGACATTTCCCGCACTGCGAACATCCCGATCAATTCTGTGAGGCCTTGATCGACTTCATGAATACGACTCACCCGCCGACGACATCCACATCCCAGTGGCGGGACCGGATGCTGGCCCGCAGCACCTGACTCGAACTGCCCGGCGCGCCCGGCTCGTGGTCAGGGTCGACGGCCAGTGAAGGCGATGAGCCGAGTTTGCACGTCGGCGTTTTCGCCGGCATCGATCTTCGGGCCGTACTGACCGCTCTGGCGCAGCAGCTCGTCTATTCCTTGCAAGCCATCGAACATGCGCGCAACTTCTACGCCATCGAGGGTTTCGTCGAGGCCCGTGGCTCGCGCCAGGTCCCAACTGTGTATCAGTACATCGCCGAGGATGAACATGGCGATTGCCTCGTCGAGTCGGTGTTGGCCCGCTCGCGCGTGACTGAAACTGCGGCTCGCTTGCCGGGGATCGTCGAGCAACGTTTGGATGCCGTCGCTCATGGTCAGCCACGCCTGCGCGGGATCGGTGTCGATCGAAGGACCGGCGGGTAGCTCAACGCCCGCCCCGTCATGAAGGAATGGCGGGATCCACTCGACGAGGTGTCCGACGACATCACGAGCGACCCACCCGTCGCACGGTGCCGGGCGCTCCCACGCGGTTTCGGGGACGGCGCGTGCCCGACGCGTGAATCCTTCGGCGACCGCCCGATACCTGTCTGCCGCCTCACTCATCGTTCACTCCTCCGTCACGTTTGCCGAAATGAGCCGTGCGAGCCCGCAAATGTATCGACAGCCGATGCGGGTGACGCTTCAGGTCGAGTCGGCGAGGACGGCCTCGATCGCTGTGATCTTGTCGGCAACGAGTACCGGGTTCGTGTTGCGGTAGTACGGGATGCCGAAGACCCCGGTGAGTACCCAGCCCTTGCCGCGCTCCCACGTCGCATCATCGATCTCGAGTGCGTCGCGGTAGGCATCGCGGGCGTCGGGCGGAAACAGACTCCACGCAACGGTGGTCTCGATCGCAGGATCCCCGACGCCGCAGGTTCCCCAGTCGATCACGCCAGAAAGCTTGCCGTCCTTCGCGAGCAGGTTCAGGTACACGAGATCGCCGTGGAACCAACGGGGCGGGCCGTCGTAGTCGGGCGCCGCGACGACCCGATTCCACGCGTCGATCACGGCATCGGCGTCGATCTCGCCCCGGAGACCCGCGACGCCCTCTCGGACTGCCCCTTCCTGAACGCGGACAGGTAATCCGCGATGGTGCCGTGGACCACCGGTGGGATCGATTGCTTGGAGCGCGAGTACGAACGCGGCGAGGTCGAGTGCCGCCCGCACGGGATCGTCCAGATGGTCGAGCGTCGCCATGTCGCCGGCGACCCACCGCACGATGCTCCACGGGTACGGAAAGTCATCGGCAGGCTCGCCGATCGCGACGGGTACCGGCACCGCGAGAGGGAGATGGTGCGCGAACGCCGGGAGCCACTTCCGCTCCTTGGCAATGTTCTCGACCGCCCAGTGAATCCGAGGCAGCCGAACCGCGAGGTCGTCGCCGAGGCGATACATGGCGTTGTCGGTGCCGGCGGACCGGACTCGTTGGATCGGAAGCTCCGCCCACTGCGGATGCTGCGCAGCAAGCAGACGACGAACCAATTCGCTGTCGGTTTCGACCTCGTCGTCGTGCATCCTCGGCTGTGACAAGACGATCAGTCTCGCTCGTTCGGAAAGGAGAAGACCGCGGATTTGCGAGATGCAGGTTGCCGAAATCGGAGGACGGTTACGCGTGCCCGCGCCGAAGCGCGGCATCGGCGGCGTGAGCTATCTCGGCACGGAGGTGTGCTTGAACTCGTTGAGCTCGGGCCACTCCAGGAGGTCGAGCACCCGGTCGACGTCGTCGGGCCGGCCCCGCTCCATCAGGCGCACGAAGGCCGCCTTGTCGTCGACGACAAACGTAGGTACGCCGAACATGGCATGGCGCTTCACCGCGTCGGTGTGCGTTTGGGCGAGCGTCTTCAACGGCCGGCCGGTCGCGACCTCCGCGGCAACCGCGCGCGCGTCGAGGCCGACCGAAGTCGCGATCTCCGCCAGCGCCTCGTCCTTGGCGATCTTGCGTCCTTCGTCGTGGCGGGCGGAGAACGCGGCGAGATGCCAGTCGAGGAAGAGGTCGGGGAACTCGTCTCGCACGGCAATGCCCCAGCAC
>JALYLU010000452.1:0-1744 GCA_030774075.1 Actinomycetota bacterium
GACGATCGACAAAAAGCCCTGATTCGACAGGTGGAAGTGGTCTCGGATGTCGGGCGCGAGCACGCCGAACACGTCGCGATCGAGCTCGTCGAGCGCGTTGAGCGCGAAGAGCACGACGAGTGGGTAGAGGGCGTAGCCCGCAGTGATCTCGTCGAAGTACTGGTGCGGCCCGCGCGGCTTGTGCACCGGGAGCTTCCCGATGTGGAACAGGACTTGGCGCTCGCTCATGGGCACGCTCATTCGTGGAGCTCCACGAACTCGTCGATCTCGGGTCGCTGCATTGCCTCCGCGACCTCGGCGCCGACCGACTCGGCGATGTGCGCGGGGAGAGGTTTGATGACGCGCGTGTCGGCGAGGAGACTCGGCACACGGAGGCCGCGCCGACGCGCATACCAGCGCAGCGCGCCGTCGCGGGCATCGCCCAGCGCGGCTCCGAGCCCGCCCGGCATGAGGAGCAGCACGAGCAACATCCCCGCACCCGTAGAGAGGAAGCCCCACTCGGGCGGGAGCCAGTACTGCGCGCCGTAAACGTAGACCGCGCCGAGCACGGCACCGCCGATCGAACCGAGTCCACCGACCACCACCATCGCGAACACCTGGAGTCCGGCGGCAGGATCGAACAGGACGACGCTGATCGACTGTTGCTGGATTTGGAACAGCGCGCCGGCCGTGCCGGTGACGAATCCGGAGATGCTGAACGCGAGGAGCAATGTGCGCCGAGTGTTTATGCTGAACGACTCCGCGGCGCGCTCGTTCTCGCGCACGCCGATGAGGACCCGGCCGGTGCGGCTCGATCGCAGCCCACGCGCCGCGTATACGACGATGCCGAGAACGACGAGCGTCATCCAGTAGAAGCGCGTCTCGGACTCGATGCTCACCAAGTTGTGACCCGCGATCGACAACACCGACGGCCGAGGGAGTTGATTGCCGTCCTTGAACCAGCGCGGGAGCCAATGCTGCAACGGCGAATAGCCGGTATTCAGGAGGTATTTCGACGTCATGAGTGCGAACGCGAGCGACATGACCGCGAACGTGAGGCCGCGCACGCGTAGCGTCGGCATGCCGATCGCGGCGGTGACCAGCGCGCCCACGACCCCGCCGATGAGCATGGCCACAACGGTGCCGCCGATCACCGGATCGGTGAAGTTGGTGCAGAACCAGCCGGCGGCCGCGCCCGCGACGCCGGCCACGGCCATTTGCCCGAGGCTCACCTGACCCACCCACCCGGTGAGCATCACGAGGCCGATGCCGATCATTCCGTAAATGCCCATCGTCGCGATCTGCGAGATGCGGTTCGCGGGTAAGAAGACCGGCACGGCTACGACCGCGGCGAGCACGAGTGTCGCCAGCGCGACGCGGACCGCGATGACCGCCGGTTCCCGCCGCAACTCGGTCGGGATGGGGCGGATCTCGCGCGTCGACTGCCAGGTCGAGATCGCCGCGCTGCGCAAACGACTGCCCGCGTTGTTGCGTTGCGTGATCAACGCGGCCGCGATGATCAACGTGATCACGACTGGTCGGGCCGCATCGTTGTCCCAGCGGTAGAACACCGCCTCGGACACGATGCCGAGCCCGACCGAGGCGAAGACCGTCATCGGGAGGCGTTCCATCCGTCCGATGACAGCCGCGCCGAGCGCCGCGAGCAGCACGCTCGGATCGAGCGCCTGGGAGACTGAAGCGCCGATCACTCCGTTGCGCAGGAAAAGCGTCACGTACGCGAGCACGCCGACGATCGCCCACAACA
>JALYLU010000452.1:1754-4523 GCA_030774075.1 Actinomycetota bacterium
CAACACGCTCTGCAGCCGTCGCACGGGAATGCCGAGCAGCGCCGCGCGATCTGCGCTCTCGGCCGTTGCGCGGAGCGCGGTGCCAACCGCCGAGAAGCGGAAGAAGGCGACGAGTCCGGCGAGCACGATCGGGACGACGATGAGGACGAGGATCTCGTTGCCGCTGAAGTTCGTCACGCCGACGTGGAACGACCACGACAGCTCGTTCGGCAGCTTGAAGTCGTTCGCCTTGCCGATCCAGCGGGGCAGGAACAACGTGACGCCCAGGAGGATCTGAGCGATGCCGATCGTCGCGACGGTGGCGATGAGCCTCGGCGCGCGAAAGAAGCGCCGCAGGAACAAGAACTCGACGAGTACACCCAGCACGATTGCACCCGCGAGACCCGTTCCGGCCGCGAGGAAGTAGTTCCAGTGACGAGCCACGATCAGCAGTAGTGCCAAGTTTGCGGGGAGCGCGCCCAGCTCGGCCTGCGCGAAGTTCACGATGCGATTCGCGCGGTAGACGATTACGATGCCGGCCGCGAGCAGGCTGGTGAGCAGCCCGGTGATGACGCCCTCGAGCACGAAGCTCATGGGCGGGTGCCACATGGCGTCGGCGAGCGCGTACATCAACAGCAGCGGAACCGCGGGAAGCACCGCGGCACGTCCGCGGAAGTCGCGCACGACGAACGGGATCGCGGCGAGCGCGAGGGCGACGATGCCGACGGGGGAAATCGCGCGGCTGGTGGGCTGCGACGCCACGCTGATGACGGCGACGACTGCGACGGCTGCGACGGCTCGAGATGCGAGCGAGTTCAGCTGGGCGCCGACCTCGCGCCGGCCGAGCGCGACCGTCATGCGCGGGCCGCCCGGAGATGGAGGACGATCGAGTCGATCACGCGCCGGATGGCGGTCTCGTCGTCGATGTCGTAGCGCTCGCGCAAGGTTTCCCACGCGTCGGGCCCCGTGAGCACGTCGAGCACGGCGAGGGTGCTCGTCCGGTGCGCGGGGCTGAGGGTGTGGAGCTCCTTGGCAAAGAGCCGTTCGAGGTCGGCGCGGGATCGGGCCTGCGCCTCGCGCAGGATGCGGGCGAGCGTGGGGGAGAAGGCGGCGTGCAGCCGTGTCGCCCGTGCAACGGCGCCGGCCTGCGCGTACAGGCGGATCCGCTGACGCACGAGCGCGTCGGCGCGTTCCGACAGTGCGCCGGTCGCGGGCGCCGGGCCGAGCATCGGTGCGACGCGGGCGAAATGTCGTTTGGCGGCGACGCAGAAGAGATCCTCCAGGTCGTCGAAATGGACATAGACGGAGCGAACCGACACCGCGGCCCGCTCCGCGATCTCCCGCGCGGTCGGACGAAGCCGACCGTCGGCGAGCAGGTCGAGCAGCGCGTCGGCGATCGCGTCGCGGGTCTTCGCCGAGCGGGCGGCGCGGCCGTCGACTGCGGGCGCTTCCACCACGACCGGCTGCGGCGCGTTCACGAAGGCGCAATGTACGGATGCTGCACGCGGTGTGCAAGATCGTCGAAAATCCGGCGGCTGCGGGCCGGACACTCACTATCTTGGACCGGATGCCGCACCCGGACGTCGCGCTCGAACGCGCGCGCCTGGAATTCGCGGAAACGTGTCTCGGCGCGATGCGGCGGCGGACGGCGGAGAGGGTTTCGAACGAGGACATCCTCGCCGCGAACGAGGCCGATGCGGAGGCGGTGCGGTGGCAGTTGCAGCGCCGGCTCGCGTCGTTCGACGACGACGTCGCGGTCTTGTGCTTCGGTCGCATCGACGAGGAATCGGGCGCGCGCTGGTACGTCGGCCGGCACCACATCGACGACGGTGACGGCGTTCCCGTCGTCGTCGACTGGCGGGCCGGCGTCGCGACGCCGTTCTACCGCGCCACTCTGGCCGATCCGTTCGGTCTGGAGCGTCGTCGCCGCTTCGTGTTCAGCGCGCGCGAGCTCACCGACGTCTTCGAGGAGGACTTCACCGACCCCGACTCCCTCGCCGGCGCGGGCGGGGTGCCCGATCCGTTGTTGGCCGAGCTCGGGCGGGCGCGGACGGGCCAGATGCGCGACATCGTCGCGACGATCCAGGCCGAGCAGGACGCCATCATCCGGGCGCCGATCGAGACGTGTTTGGTGGTGCAGGGCGGTCCGGGGACCGGGAAGACGGCGGTCGGGCTGCACCGCGCCGCGTTCTTGCTGTACGAGCACCGCGCCCGGCTCGCGCGCGAGGGCGTGCTGGTCGTCGGGCCGAACCCCGTGTTCTTGCGCTACATCTCGCAGGTCCTCCCGTCGCTGGGCGAGACGTCGGCGACCCAGACCACGGTCGACGGCCTGCTTGCGCTGCGGTTCCGTATCGTGGCCGCCGATCCGCTCGCGGTCGCGGCGATCAAAGGCGACGGGCGCCTCGTGGACGTGATCGCGCGGGGTGCAGCCGATGCGATCCGCGTACCGGCCGCCGGCTTGACCGTGCGGTGCCGGACGCGTCGATTGACGCTCGAAACCGACGACGTACGCGCGCTCGTCGACGCGGCGCGGCGGCGCGACGCGCCGTTCGCGACCCAGCGAGAGCGGTTCCGGCAATCGCTGGTGCGGCGCGCGTACGACCGGTACACGGACGGCGTCGCGATCGAGCTCGACGAGCACGACTTCGGCGTCGCGCTGCTCGCCGACGCGGAGTCGCGCAAGGCGATCGACGCGTGCTGGCGCAGCGTGAGCCCGGTCGGGCTCGTGCGCACCTTGCTGACGCAGCGCGCGTTCTTGGCGCGCACCGGAGGCGGCGTGCTGTCGGAGGC
>JALYLU010000453.1 GCA_030774075.1 Actinomycetota bacterium
GTGTGGCGGAGCTACCGACCTGCCGTCCCGGTCGGTTGCCTGTCGGAGGGCCGTCTCACGCGATCCCGCCACCGCGGCGGGACTGCTTCGTCCGGTGCTGCCACGCGGTTCAGTCGCCGGATGCGGCCGGCCTCTCTGACGAAGGCACGGCTCAAGATCACGACACCGATCCGCGAGTTGCGGCCGCCTACTCGGCGCCGACGACCTTGAAGTCCTTGCTGACGAAGACATGGTGCGGCCAGTTGACGCCGATCATGTGGACGTTGTATTCGCCGTCGCTCAGCAGCACAACCCGGTTGACGGTGCCTCCTGGGTAGGCGGCCAGCGCAGCGGTCTTGGCCTTATTCGCGGCCGTTCCTGTGATGATCGTGCCCGTCCCGGGACTGAAGTTTGCCGGGACCTGACCGACTGTCTTGGACGCGCCGGGTTGACCGGGCTGGAACGGGATGACCTTCGCGGCGTTGGCCGCGTTCGCGCTACCTGACGCGCCGTTGCTTGAACTCGCGTCGGCGATCGCATAGCCACCGATCGCAAGCGCAATGGCCGCGGCAGCGATGGACGTCGTGAGCTTTCCCTTACTCAAAATCTTGTGCTTGAGGTTCATGCTGGTTCATACCTTGCATTGTGGATTGGTGGTCGATGCCAGTATGCGATCAGACCGTAAGGGCCCCCTAAGAGGAGCCGAAGAGTCAGCCTGTGAAGGTTCAAGAAGTCGGTAAGGATGCAGAGCGATGAGGCCCGAAGATCTCGACGACGGCGCGCCTCCGAATGCCGACAACGCAACCCATGCGGAGGTACGAAGCCGCGGTCGGAGGCTACGACGGCGACAACGCGCGATCCGCGGTGCGGGCGTCGGATTCGTCGCCGTCGCGCTTTTCGCCGGTGTCGTCGCGATCGTAAGGAGCGACGACAACCGTCCGGCTGTATCGGTCGAACCCACGAACACGACCACGCCGGGCGCACCGATGGCGTACGAGCGATACGGCGAAGCCGCGGGCGTGCGCTACGCGTTCTTGCTGCACACGCCGGTGGTCGCGCCCGGTGCGACGGTGAACGTCGAGCTCCTTGTCGAGAATCGCACGAGCCGCGTCGTCCACATCGACGCGTGCGCCGACAGCCTCAGCGTCACGGTGTTCACGCCCCGCGGAAATCGACTCCGGATCACGACGACACCGTGCCAGGGCGGCGGGACGACGCTCGCGGCCGGCGGAGTCATGGAGGACAATGGCGAGACACCCGCGCCGCGTGAACCCGGTCGATACCTCGTCGCGATCACCAGCCCCGAACATCTCCCGGCTCCCTTGCTCGAGCCGCTGGACCTGCAGGTCGTGGCGCCGCCAACCGGCAGTCCACCGAGCTGTTCGAGCGAGACCTCCGTGAGCGCGCACCCGGAACTGCCCGCCCCGGCCGGGATCCTGTCGATTCCCGGCCTGACAAAGATCAGCTCAGACGCCGGCGGACTGTCGCCGTTCAAAGGAATCGCTCACACACCACCCACATCGAACTGCACCTACACGGCGGTTGGCGGAGTCGGTCAGTTCTGGGTACTGAGTGCGGCGATCGAGCAGTACGGCTCCGCGGCCAAGGTTCCGCTCCCGATTCCCTTGACTCTCGCGTCGAAGCACCCAGGGCCGGCCGAAGTCAACGTCGCGGTGCTCGTCTTCCGAGACCGCGCGTCGCCGCAGGCGTTGCTGAACAATCCGACCTACAACACCAACCCGAGCTGGACGAGGCTGCCCGACGTCTCGATACCGGACGGCTTCGTGATCAAGACCTATAGCGTCGCGAACGACGGACTCAGCGGATTCATCGTGCAACGGGCGATCGGCCACACCTGGATCGAGGTCGGGGTCGTCGGCGCGAATCTCACGGCCGAGGAAGCGGTGCACACTGCGGAGTCAGTAGCCGTCTCGCCGTAAACCTCGCGCTCACCCCGCCGTGGAGAGTTGCGTGGACGCTCGTGGGCCTCGCGTCGCACACGGAGGCAGCCGGTATATTTCGTGCCATGGGCTCGTCGCACCAGGAGGAACTCGCGACTCGTCTTGCCGGCTGGCAGCCCGGCATGGAACCAAGCGATCGCTTCAGGGATGCGAGCGACGAGTTCTGGCGCTGGTTTCAATCCCAGGCCGCAAACGGGGAGGACAGTCCGGGCCGAGCCGGTCTGCCCTCGGCCGATATTCAAGCCCGGTTCACCGGTTGGGCCGGAGAGGACACGCTGCTCGAAGGCTTCACCATCTACCGGTTCGTTCGAGATCTGTGCGCAGCCAACGGTCAATCTCTCACCCCTACGAGCGATGTCCTCGACTTCGGCTGCGGCTGGGGCCGCATTCTTCGCTACTTCACAAAGGACGTCACGTCCGGCCACCTTCATGGGACGGACGTCAACGACAAGATGGTCACGCTCTGTCGGGAGCTGTTGCCGTGGGCATCGGTGTCGCACAACCAGGGCCAGCCGCCCACGCAGTACCGGGACGACAGCTTCGATGTGATCTACGCGTACTCAGTGTTTTCGCATCTCGCCGAGCCGATTCATCGGCTCTGGCTCGAGGAGTTTCAGCGTCTCTTGCGTCCCGGCGGGCTCGCGGTACTCAGCATCCGGCCCCGGTTCTGGTTGGAAAGACGCCAACAGGCACGGCAGGCGGGCAGCGACACGATCCCGGATCGAGTCGCTTCGACATTCCCCGACATCGATGGTGCTCTGGCGCGATATGACGCCGGGGAGTTCTGCTTCTCCAACTATTCCGACGAAGACTCGTGGTTCGGTGAAGCCAGTATCCCTCTCCAGTACGTCTACTCATCCTGGTCGGCCTTGTTCGATGTCGTTGAGATCGCTGAAGCTGATGGTTCGGAGCTTCGACAGCATCTCGTCGTCTTGCGGAAGAATGGGTAGCGGCTAACAGGGCGAACGCAGCACCGCTCGAGCTCTCTTCGACCTGCCGCACGGCCGTGGCTCGGCGCGATCGCGGCGATCGGATCGCCGGCGTTCTCGAACGCCTGCGCACATGCGATCGACACCAACTACGAGGGCACCCGACGGCGCCGCGGCTCCCGATTGGTGAATCGCTCTGCATGCAGGAGCGTCCAAGAAATTCGTCGTGCGGTGTCCTGTGGGTGGTCGGCCGTTCGTAGCTAGGGGTGAGAGGCCGGCGCCGGGCCGGCGAAGACGTTAGGAGCCCACCCATGATTACCGCGACGACCTTGACCGCTCCTTCGACTCGACAGGCAACGGCTCAGTCGTGCACCGCCAGGCATTTGTGGCGGACCGGCGCGATGGCCGGTCTTGCCGCCTCGGTCGCGACGTTCGCGTTCGCGGCCCTCGCCCGAGCGATCGACGTGCCGCTGACTGTCGCCGGAGATTCGATCCCGCTGGTCGGATTCGCCCAGGTGACGTTCGTCGCCTCGATCATCGGCACGGTCCTCGCCGTCGTGTTCTCGCGCCGCGCCGACAACCCGAGGCGTACGTTCGTGACCACCACGATCGTGCTCACGGTCATGTCGTTCGTCCCGGACGTGCTCGCCGACGCACACACCGCTACGAAGATCGCTCTGGCCCTCTCGCATGTCGTCGCCGCGGCAATCGTGATTCCCGCGCTCGCATCCCGTCTCACCGACTGACACCCACCCACCCCGCGGACGAAACTTCGCCGGCACATCTGAAAGGACCATCACCATGACGCAGTACCTCTTGTCCGTGCACCACAGTCCCGACGCCCCGCCGCCCCCGCCCGAGGAGATGCAGAAGGCGTTCCGCCAGGTCGACGAGTTCAACGAAGAGCTCAAGACGGCCGGCGCCTGGGTCTTCGGCGGAGGTCTCCACCCGCCGAGCATCGCAACGGTCGTCCGCGTCGAGGACGGCGAAGCGATCGTGACCGACGGACCGTTCGCGGAGACCAAGGAACACCTCGGCGGGTTCTGGATCATCACGGCACCCGATCTCGACGCCGCGCTCGCGTGGGCCACGAAAGGGTCCACCGCCTGCATGGGGCCGGTCGAAGTCCGCCCGTTCCAAGACGACGAGCCCGAGTCTTGACCCCACCGTGCCGGCCGTCGACGCAACCGAGCTCGAACGGATCTTCCGTGAGGAATCCGGCAGGGTCGTCGCCACCTTGGTCCGTCTCATCGGCGATATCGACATCGCCGAGGAGATGGTCCAAGAGGCGTTCCTGGTTGCGAGCGAGCGTTGGCCGGCGACCGGACTGCCGCCCAACCCGGGCGGGTGGATCACCACCACCGCCCGCAACCGCGCCATTGACCGCCTGCGTCGTGAGGCATCCCGCAATGACCGTCATGCCCAAGCCGCGCTGCTCCACGAAAGCGCCGAAGCGGCGGAGCCGGTGGGTTACGTGAAAGACGACCGGCTCCGGCTCATCTTCACGTGCTGCCACCCGGCGCTCGCCCCGAGCGCGCAAATCGCACTCACGCTGCGGCTGCTCGGAGGGCTCGAGACCGCGTATATCGCCCGGGCCTTCCTCGTTCCCGAGCCCACGAT
>JALYLU010000454.1 GCA_030774075.1 Actinomycetota bacterium
AAGCGTCGGGTTCCGCGGCGCGTTCACACTCGACGGCATCGCGTCGGCCGACGGATGGGTCGCGACCGAGTGCAACCCACGGTTCGGTGCCGGGCTCGGATATGTCGACCTCGCGCTGCCCGAGCTGCGCCTGATGATGCTCCACTACGCCGTCATCGAAGGCGTCGCCGACGTCGAGAGCGCGGCGTTGGAGCACGCCGTAGTGGAGGCGGGCGCGCGCACGCGCTGGGGTGGCGCGTGGACCGCGGTGACGCGGAGATTCGACGAGACATTGACGGTGGCCCTCGTAGGCGGCGTCGACGGCTTTCGCACCTCCCTCGACGGTGAACGCGCCGACGCGGTCCTCACGGTCGGACCCGGTCGTACGGGAGGCCATGTGCGGCTTGACCTCGATGTCGCGCGAACTCCGCGCGGACCGTCGATCGCGCCGTTGGCGATCGCCGGCTTCGCATGTGGCGACCGGGAGTTCGACCTCGGCCTCGGGCCTCTCACCTCCGCTCGACCGGTTGCCTGAGTGTTCAGGCGAGGCCGGCCCGGTGCTGGACCACCTTTCCGAGCGCGGAGAAGTCTTCGCGTCCGTAGCCGGCGTCGACCGCGGCCGCGAGCACCGGGCGGACGAGATCGGCGCTCGACACGGGAACGCCGGCGCGCGCCGCCTCGCACAACACGAGATCGACATCCTTTGCCATCAGCGCGGTCATGAAGCCGGGCTTCCAACCGTTCGACGCGGGCGTGTCGGGTCGCGCGCCCTCGAACGGGATGCGCGTGCGGATCGCGTTGCAGTCGCCGGTTGCGTGCGTCATGACCTCGAAGACGACGCCGAGGTCGACGCCTTCCTTCACCGCCAGCGCACACGCCTCCGACACGGCGAGCATCTGAGCCGCGTAGACGAGCTGGTTGCACAGCTTCACGACCTGCCCGACCCCGGGACCGCCGGCGTGGACGATGAGCTGCGCGAACGGTTCGATCGCCGGGCGCGCGGCGTCGAGCACGGCGGCGTCGCCGCCGACCATCACGGTGAGCGTGCCGCGTTCGGCTCCGATCGATCCGCCCGAAAGCGGCGCGTCGAGATACGAGGCGCCCGTCGCCGCCACCCGCTCGTGTTGTCGGCACTCTACCGCGGGATCGATCGTGGAGGTGTCGACGACAACCTTGCCCGGCTCGAGCGCGGGCAACGCGCCGTCGATCACCTCGACCACATCGGGCGAGTCGGGCACGCACAGGATTGTGATCTCGCTCGCGCTAACGACCGCGCGCGGATTCGCGCCCTCCCGGGCGCCCGCGGCGACCGCGGCGTCGATCGGCGGGCGGCTACGAGACGCGACGGTGACGTCGTGGCCGGCGGCGAGAAGGTGGCGCGTCATGGGCAAGCCCATCGCGCCGAGGCCGATGAATCCGATCTGCATGCGCGTCGACGCTAGTGCGGCTACCTTGCCGCGTCATGGCCGATCCACTCTTGTTCGTCGCCCAGGTCGCGCCGTATCGCGACGGGCCCGCGGGCGTGCACGGCGTGCTCGACCAGGCCGCAATTGGCGTCGGTCAGATCGCGGAGATGCAGGGGTTGCACGCCCGGACAGTCGAGGACGTGCGGGATCTGCCGGTCGACGCGATTCGGGACGCCCGTGCGCTGGCGCTGTTCACGATCGGCGAGACGCCTTGGAGCGCGCAGCAGCAGCAGGCGATCGTGGAGCGCGTCCGCGCCGGTCGCCTGGCGATCTGCGCGATCCACTCCGCGACCGACTCGTGTTATGCGTGGGATGCGTACGGAGAGATCGTCGGCGCGCGGTTCGACGGCCACCCCTGGACGCAGACGTTCGTCGCGGACGTGCTCGATCCGGCGCACCCGGCGTGCGCGCACCTCGGCGCCGACTGGCGTTGGCACGACGAGGTCTACCAATTCCGCGATCTGCGGCCCGACGCGCGGGTGTTGCTGCGTGTGCGCGAGGGCGAACTCGACCTCGCGGCCACCGGAGCTCGTCGGCCTTCGTTCGGATACCCGCTCGCGTGGTGCTTCGGCGAGGGCCGCGGGCGGGTGTTCTCGACGAGCCTCGGCCACTTCCCGGCCGCGTGGGAGTCGCCGTCGTATCTCCGCCATCTCGCGGGCGGGCTCGGTTGGGCGCTCGGCGAGACGGCGTGAGCCGCACTCGTAACTTCTCCAACTGGGCGTACTGGCGCTTGCACCACGAGCGGGTCGCCGCGACCGAGCAACCACCGCCCGCCGACATCGACGCGTGGTGCGCGCGCACACGCTCGCAGCTCGACGCGCGTCTCGGTGCGCATCCCGCGCCTGTACCGCTCGACCTCGAGACGACCGAGGAGGTCGATCGCGGCGACTATGCGCGCGCCCGGATCGTCTTCGATGTCGAGGAGATGATGTCGGTGCCGGCGTATCTCCTCGTTCCCCACGCGCGGCGCGACACCGCGCCGGGGCCCGCGGTACTCGCCGTGCACGGTCACGGTCCCGGGAAGGCGCGGGTATGCGGCATCGAGCGCGGCGGTGAGGGCGACGACTACGCGCACGCCCTTGCGTCGCTCGGCTACGTGGTGCTCGCGCCGGACCTGCGCGGTTTCGGTGAGCGCTCCGAGTGGATGCCGGCTGGCAACTACCACTGCGACTGGGATCTCGTGTGCGCGACGATGGCCGGCATCGTGCCGCTCGAGCGCAACCTTTGGGATCTCGCGCGCGCGCTCGACGTTCTGTGCGGGCACCCGCTCGTCGATCCGGCGCGGGTCGCGGTCGCCGGGCTGTCGTACGGCGGCACCTGCGCGCTCTTCCTCGCCGCGCTGGACGCCCGGGTACGGGTCGCGGTCGTCTCCGGCTACCTGTCCTCCTGGCGCGCCGCGCACGCCGTTCCCTGGAATATGTGCGGTTCGCAGGTGCTGCCGGGTCAGCTCGGTGAGATCGAGCACGTCGACATCGCCGCGCTGATCGCTCCCCGGCCGCTGCTGGTGGAGTCGGGAACCCAGGACGGGATCTTTCCGGTCGGGCCGGCGCGCCAGACGGTCGAGCGGCTGCGCGCGGTGTACGGGCGCTTGGGCGCGCCCGACGATGCCATCGTTCACGACGTGTTCGACGGGGATCACCGGTGGCACGGCGTCGAGGTGCCGGCCTTCTTGGAACGGTGGCTGTGAGCACGATCGACATGCGTCTCGCCGCGCTGGGCCTGGCGCTGCCGGGGCCCTACCCACCGCACGATCCGCTCGACGCCCTCGTCGTGCACGGTGGCCGGGCCCGGACCTCGGGTCAGCTCCCGAGGGATCACGACGGCCGGCTCGTGCATCCGGGCGTGCTGGGCGCCGAGCTGTCGGTCGATGACGGCGCGGAGGCCGCGCGCTGGTGCGCGCTGAACGCGCTCTCGGTGCTGCGCGCGGGCCTCGGGTCGCTCGATCGCATCTCGCGCGTGCTCACTGTGCTGGGTTTCGTTGCGTCCGCGCCGGGGTTCGCACAGCAGCCCGCGGTGGTCGACGGCGCGAGCAAGTTGCTGCACGACGTGTTCGGCGAAGCCGGGCGGCACACCCGCTCGGCAATCGGCGTCGCCGCGCTTCCCCGGGGCGGCGCGGTCGAGATCGAGGTCGAGGTCGCGCTCGCCGACTGATGGCCCGAGCCCGGCCGTCGACCCGCCGGGGCCGCCTCGCTCCACGGCTCGTCGACTCGTAGGCTCCGCGCATGGGTGCGAGCATCACGATCGTGGGCGGCGGTAGCTACCACTGGGCGCCGCAGCTTCTCGCCGACTTCGCCAACACCCCATCGTTGAACGACGTGCACGTGGTTCTGCACGATCTCGACGCCGAGCGCATGAAGCTCATGCAGGACCTCGGCAGCGAGATCGCCGCGCGACGCGGGATCGCGATGACCGTGGAAGCCGAGGGCGACCGGCGCCGGGCGCTCGAGGGCGCCGACTTCGTCATCACTGCGTTGTCGGTGGGCGGCTTCGACTCGATGCAGCACGACATCGAGATCCCACAGCGATACGGCATCCGCCAGCCGATCGGCGACAGCGTCGGCCCGGGCGGCATCATGCGCGCGTTGCGCAACATCCCGGTGCTCGTGGGCATCGCCCGCGACATGCAGGAGCTGTGTGACGATGCCTGGTTGCTCAATCTCACGAACCCGATGACCGCGCTGTGCCGCGCGGTGACGCGCGAGACCAACGTGCAATGCGTCGGCCTGTGTCACGAGATCACCGGTGCACAGTACGCGCTGTCGAACCTCTTCGACGAGGACTTCCGGTCGTTCGACTTCGACGTCGTCGGCGTGAATCACCTGCCGATCTTCACCGCGCTTCGCATCGACGGCGAGGACGCGTTCCCCAAGCTGCGAGAGCTGCTGGCCGATCCGCAGCGCTTGCGGAACGAGCCGATCCACCTCCCGCCCGGCCTCGATCCCGACATCGTCGCGCTCGCGGCCGAGTTCAAGAAGGCCGACCTCGTCGAGCAGCATCGAGTGAAGTTCGCATTGTTCGAGCGCTTCGGCGTCCTGCCGG
>JALYLU010000455.1 GCA_030774075.1 Actinomycetota bacterium
GAGCAGGTGAGTGCGGCGACGAGCGAAGTCGACGTGCGGACGTTGTTCGAGCAATCGCGCGAGCAATCGCGCGAACAGTCGCGCGAACAGCCGGCGAAGGAGCCGAAGGAAGCGAGCGACCTCGCGTCGTCCGAGACTGTCCGCGCCACGGGATCGCAGCCGATCGATCTGGCAGGCAGCGAGGGCGTCGACGCCGAGGTCCTCGATGACGACGCGTTCTTCGCGACGCTGCGCGACGCGGTGCACGACGAGAGCCCACTCGGCCCCCGTGACGAAGACGACGCCACCGGCGAAAACCAGTTCTTCGACCAAGACGCCGACCGCGGCACCTTCCGCGACGTTTTCCGCCGCCGTCGCTGACCCACGCCCCCCGGCGAACTTCAGGTCCGGCGCAGATCCAGCCAGACCGGGTCACCGGCGATCGTGGCGCCCGGTGCACTGACCGGCGTCTCGTCGCTCGCCTCGGGTCCGGCGGTCCGGAATTCGAGCGCGAGCACTTCGGCCTTGATCCATTCGGCGTGGCGACGGGCCGCGTCGACGATGCGGGCCGGAGCGCGCACCTCGACCTTGATCCGGTCGGCGAGCGCGAACCCGCTCGACTTCCGGCCGTCGTTGATGACGCGGATGATCTCGCGCGCGATGCCTTCCGCCCTGAGGTCGTCGTCGAGGGTCAGGTCGAGCGCGATCGCGTGCGGGCCGTCCTGGGCGAGCGTGAGGTCTGCGTGCTGCTCGGCTCGGATCTCCACGTCGTTCGGCGCGAGCTTCACTTCCTGGCCGTCGACATCGAGCGAGTACGAGCCGTACTCGTCGAACGCGTGGCGGACCTCACCTCCGTCGACGTTCTCCAACAGTGTCTTCACTCGGGGTGCGAGCTTTCCGAGGCGCGGTCCGAGCGCGCTGAAATTGGGCACGACGCGGTACGACAACAATCCTTCGAGCGAATCGACGACCTCGAGCTGCTTCACGTTCAGCTCGTCCTTGACCTGTTGCGCGACGTCTTCGCGCAGCCGCTCGTCCGCGGTGAGCAGCGCGATCGCGCGGGGCAGAGGCTGGCGAACTCCGAGCTTCGCGTCGGCGCGCGCGGCGCGTCCGAGCGAGACGAGCGTCCGCGCGAGCGCCATCTCGGCCTCGAGCCCGTCGTCGATCGCGTCCTCGTCGAAGACCGGCCAGTCACCGAGGTGCACAGAACCGTCGGTACACGCGAGGTTGCGGAACAGTTCGTCGGCGACGAATGGACAGAACGGCGCGAGCAGCTGCGACAGCGTGAGCAACGCTCGGTGCAACGTCGCGTGCGCGGCAGGATCCGACGACTTCCAAAAGCGCGGCCGCGACCGTCTCACGTACCAGTTCGACAGATCGTCGACGAGATCGGTCAGGGTCTGGGTGGCCGCGAGTGCGTCGAACCGCTCCAGCGCATCGGTCGCCGCGCGCACGGCGCGGTGTACGCGGGATGTGATCCAGCGATCGAGGACGTGCACCGGCACCGCCGGTTCGCGGGGCGTCCAGCCGTCGATGTTCGCGTACGAGACGAAGAACGCGTACGTGTTCCACAGCGTCAGCAGGAATCGACGTGTCGCCTCGTCGATGCCTTCGACGGATACCCGCTTGGGCGTCCACGGCGAGCCCGACGACAGCATGTACCACCGCAACGCGTCGGCACCACGCTCCGCGAGCACCGGCACGGGATCGATCACGTTGCCGCGTGACTTCGACATCTTGACGCCGTCCCTGTCGACGATGTGCGCCAGGCACACCACGTTGCGGTACGGAGACCTACCGAAGGCCAGGGTGTTCACGGCGAGCAGCGAATAGAACCACCCGCGGGTCTGGTCGATCGCTTCGCAGATGAAGTCGGCGGGGAAGCGGTCGTGGAACTCGTCGGTGTTCTCGAACGGGTAATGAAACTGCGCAGCGGGCATCGAACCGGAGTCGAACCACGCGTCGAGCACCGGCTCGATGCGGTACGCCGTGCCGTTCTCGCATGCCGGGCACGAAATCGTCACGTCGTCGACGTACGGCCGATGCAAATCCATGCCGGTGAGCTCTCGCCCCGACAGCTCGGCGAGCTCGGTCACCGAGCCGACGCACGTGTCGTGATCGCAGTCATGGCAGCGCCACACGGGGATCGGAGTGCCCCAGTAGCGATCACGCGACAGCGCCCAGTCGACGTTGTTCTCGAGCCAGTCGCCGAAACGGCCGTGCTTGATGTGCTCCGGATACCAATTGATGGTCTCGTTCTCGGCGAGCAGCTCGCGTTTGTACGCGGATGTGCGCGCGAACCACGTGGGCTTCGCCCAGTAGATGAGCGGTGTCTCGCAACGCCAGCAATGCGGATACGAGTGGGAGTAGTCGGCCACGGCGACGACCCGGCCGCGAGCGGTGAGGTCTTCGATGAGATCGGGGTCGGTGTCCTTCACGAACCGGCCCGCGTACGGTTCCCCGACGACCGGTTCGAAGCGCGCCGCGTCGTTCACGGGATTGACAGTCGGCAATCCCTCCCGCTCGCCGATCTCACGGTCGATCTCGCCGAACGCGGGCGCGAGATGCACGATGCCCGTGCCGTCCTCGATGGTGACGAAGTCGTCGGCGACAACCGTGTACGCCCGCTCGCCCGCGACTGCGAGCATCGTGAACGGCGCCTCGTAGCGCGCGCCGACGAGGGAGGCCGCGCTCACCTCGGCGACGATCTCGGCGTCGGCGCCGAGCACCTCGGCGACGCGCGCGCGTGCCATGACGAGGTCGCGCCCGCCTTCCGGCGCGCGGACGCGCACGTAGTCGATCGCCGGACCGATCGCGGCACCGACGTTCGACGGCAACGTCCACGGTGTCGTCGTCCAGACCAATAAGTCGTCGTCGCGGCCGATGAGCGGGAACCGGACGTATATCGACGGCTCGGTGACGACGCGATACGCGCCGGGTTGGCCGAGCTCGTGGCTCGACAACGCGGTGCCGCAACGCCCACAGTACGGAACGACCTTGTAGCCCTCATAGATCGCGCCGGCGTCCCAGATCTTGCGAAGCAGCCACCAGACGCTCTCGATGTACTCGTTCGACATGGTCCAGTACGCGCCCGCAGTGTCGATCCACATGCCGATGCGCGAAGTGAGCGACTGCCAGTCCTCCACGTAGCGCTGCACCGAAGCTCGGCACTTGGCGTTGAAACGCTCGATGCCGTAGTCCTCGATCTCGAACTTTGCGGAGAAGCCGAGCTCCCTTTCGACCTCGACCTCGACCGGCAGGCCATGACAGTCCCAGCCGCCCTTCCGCGGGACGTACTTGCCCCGCATCGTGTGGAACCGCGGGTAGAGGTCCTTGAAGAGCCGGGCCCACACGTGGTGGATCCCCGGCCGGCCATTGGCAGTGGGGGGACCCTCGTAGAACACCCACTCCGGGGCGCCCTCCCGCCGGCGCAGCGACTCGCCGAACACGTCTTCGTCGCGCCAGCGCGCCAGCATCGCCTCTTCGAGCGCGACGAGGTCGAGCGACGGATCGACCGGGCGGAACATGGCGGCAACGATATCGGTGAGCCGCTCGGAGACCGGGCAGTCGGGCGACTAGCCTCCGTCGAATGCGCCGGTGTTCAGCATGGTTTCGCGCGACGGCGTGCAGTGTCCTGATCGTGGCGTCGGGAGCGGTCGGGTCGGTCGTCGTGGCGGCGCATCCCGCGGCGGCCGCGGTCGCCCACGACAACGAGGTGTTCGCCTTCGGAAGCGCGACCTTCCAGGGCTCGACAAGCGCGCTCGCGCTGTCGCGCCCGATCGTCGCGATGGCGACGACGGCGGACGGCACGGGCTACTGGCTGGTGGCGGCCGACGGCGGCATCTTCTCGTTCAACGCGCCGTTCTACGGCGCGCTCGCGGGCTGGCCTCTCGCCCAACCCGTCGTCGGCATGACCGCGACACCGAGCGGTCACGGCTACTGGATCGTCACCGGCGACGGTGCGGTGTTCCCGTTCGGCGACGCGCGCCTGTACGGCTCGATGTGGAACGTGCGCCTCAACGCGCCGATCAAGTCGCTCATCTCCGGGCCGAAGGGCCTCGGCTACTGGCTGTACGCGTCCGACGGAGGAGTGTTCTCGTTCGGCTCGGCGCGCTTCCACGGTTCGACGGGCGCGATGCGGCTCAACGCGCCGGTCGTGGGGATGGCCGAGACGCCGAGCGGCAACGGTTACTGGCTGGTGGCGACCGACGGCGGGATCTTCTCGTTCGGCGACGCGCGCTTCTTCGGATCGACCGGCTCGCTGCGCCTGAACGCGCCCGTCGTCGGCATGGCGCGGGACGGCTCGGGCAACGGCTACTGGCTCGCCGGCGCCGACGGCGGTGTCTTCACCTTCGGAGACGCCCACTTCAAGGGCAGTGCCTCTGGTCTCGTTTCCATCGACCATCACGTCGTGCAGCTGGTCGGTATGCCCGACGGCGACGGCTACCGCATGCTCGCGCTGCGCAACGTTCCCGACGTCGGGCTCATGGGCAT
>JALYLU010000456.1 GCA_030774075.1 Actinomycetota bacterium
TCCCAGAGCCGGTTCTCGCTTCGATGCAACACGAGCGTTGGTACGCGCACCGCGGGAGCCGCCGCGTCGGTGTCGATGGAACCAGCCCATTCGATGCTCTTCGCGGTCGCTTCTGGGCTGTTGAGTAGCCGCCGGGCACGGCCCCACCATCGCTGCAGCTCCGGGTCATGCGCGACGCGTGGATTCTCCGTGCGCAAGTTCTGTGTCGTCGTGAGCCACCGCGCGATATTTATGCGTTGCTCAGCCGAGAGGTTACGCAACTCCGGATGAGAGGTGCGCAGGTGCGCCAGGATGAGCGACCGGACCCGTTCTGGATACGTTGCTGCAAACATCACTGCGGCCGAGCCGCTGCTCAACGAGAGGATCGTCGCGCGCCGCGAATCGGCGGCGTCGAGTACCGCCACGGTGTCGTCGCAGGTCGCCTCGATGGACGCGGCGCTGGTGTCGACGACCGGGTCCGAGGCTCCCAGGCCGCGGGCGTCGAACGCGATCACTCGGGCGACGCTGCCCAACGCGTCCAGGAACGACGCGAGTTGCGGAAGATCCCAGAGGAGATCAATCGGGCTAGACGACTGCATGAGCAAGACATCACACGGCCCGCTTCCGAACACCTCGAACGCAAGATGGTGACCATCTCGTTCGACGTAGCGCACCTCGACATCTCGCACCACACGCGCCTTCCGAATAGCCGTCACGCGCCGAGGAGAGCGGCGAGTGAACGACGCATAATGCCCGCTCTGAGGCTGTCGCACGAATCTTGACTATCGCGTCCGGTTTTGGTGCGCGATGTGATCATGGATCATGGCTTACAACTTCGTGGCGGGTGATCGCGATCAGTTGTTGTTGATGCCGCCGTCGTTGGCGGAGTGGCTTCCTGCGGATCATCTGGCGTGGTTCGTGTTGGATGTCGTCGGCGAGCTCGACGTGTCGGCGTTCGTGGCGGCGTATCGGTCGGATGGTCGGGGTGGCGCGGCGTATGAGCCGTCGATGATGGTGGCGTTGCTCGTGTACGCGTATTGCGTTGGTGAACGCTCCAGTCGGGTGATCGAACGCCGTTGCCGCGAAGATGTTGCGTTCGGGTGATCGCTGCGAACCAGCTTCCCGATCACGCCACGATCGCTCGCTTCCGAGCCACGCATCAGGACGCGCTCGCCGATCTGTTCGGTCAGATCCTTCGGCTGTGCGCTCGCGCGGGATTAGTGAAGGCGGGACTCGTGGCTGTGGACGGGACCCGTATGGAGGCCAATGCCTCGCGAGCCGCGAACCGCAGCGCGGAACAGCTCGCCAAGGAGATCTTGGACGATGCTGCAACAGTCGACGCTGACGAAGACGCACGGTTGGGAACAGCTCGCGGTGATGAGCTGCCGGCGGAGCTGACCGGTTCCGGGCGTCGGGCCCGCATCCGGGCGTTGTTGGACGAGCTGGAAGCCGACGCGGCCAAGCGGTCCTACGAGGCGCAGCTCGCGCGCCGCGCCGAGATCGAGGCCGCGACGGGGCGACGGCTGCCGGGACGCAAACCGAAGCCTGATGCGCAACACCGTCGTCCTCGACAGCTGGCCAATGTCACCGATCCTGACAGTCGGCTCATGCGTGTGCCGGGTGGCTTCGTGCAGGGTTACAACGCGCAAGCGGTCGCGACTGTCGATCAGGTCATCGTGGCGGCGGAGGTGACCAACGACGGCAGCGACGACGCCCAGTTCGTTCCGATGGTCGCGGCGACGAAAGCGAACCTGCGGGCCGCGGGCGTGCGTACCCGTGTCCGAACTGTCCTCGCTGACGCCGGCTATTGGACCAGCAACAATGCCGGCACGCCCGGCGTTGAGGCACTCATCGCGCCGGGGAGAACGCCGGACATCAAACGAGATGTTCGTACCGAAGCGAAACGAGCCGAAGTGCTGTCCCGCGTGGAACGCGGCGAGATCTCCACCCTCGATGCTGCTAGCGAGTTGGGGGTCGGTCGATCCCGCATCGATCAGCTCTTGTTGGCGCGGCGACGCTCATTGCCACCGACACCAGCCGTCGCGATGACGGCGAAGCTCGCGACACCCCGCGGTCGACGGCTCTACAAGAAGCGATGCGCGACGATCGAGCCCGTGTTCGGCCAGACCAAACACAACCGCGGCATCAGACGCTTCGCCCGTCGAGGCATGACCGCCGTGAACAGCGAATGGAAGCTCATCGCCGCAACCCACAACATCCTCAAGCTCTGGCGGCACCCGAATCCCGCCTACGCCTGAACACAGCAACCGACAGCCCCACGACCGAGATGCCAATCCCCGCTCGTTGGTGCGACAGCCTCCTCTGGGACGCTTATGCGAGCGCCGAACGGCAGTTATGGCGCGCCCTTCGTGGCGCGTCAGTCGAAAATGGTCCCTCACGCAGATCGCCGAACTGTTGGACTGATCCGGTGAAAGACCTTCGGGCTCGCCCGGCCGCGGCTGACGACTTCACCTTTCTCGCGACCATGCTTGGCGAGGCCGCCGTCTGGCGCCCCGACAAGCCGACACCGACCGCTGACCAGGTGCTCGCCGATCCGCGCTACGCGCTGTACCTCGCTGGATGGCCGAGGCAAGGTGACTATGGACTGGTTGCCGAACAAGACGGACCGGTGGGCGCGGCTTGGTATCGGACGTTCACTGAGGCGAGCCATGGCTATGGCTTCGTCGCTGCGGATGTCCCCGAACTGGCGATCGCAGTCATCGCGTCCCGTCGGCACGAGGGGATTGGTCGCCGGCTCCTCATCGACCTCATCAACGCCAGCGTTGGCCAGGGATACCCGGCTCTGAGTCTCAGCGTGCGCGAAGAGAATCCAGCGCGCGGCCTCTACGAGTCGGTCGGCTTCGTCTGTGTCAGGAAGCACGGATCGTCGTGGACGATGATCCGCCACGCCGCTCAATCAAACTGAGCCACTACCCGGCGATGCGTTCGGTCGATCGAACAGAGCGGCAGTTCTGAGCGCCTCTTCGGAATACGGTCGACGAGCTGCGCCCGCGAGGTCAGGGCACTCGCGTCACGCCCGGCACGTGTTCGAGGGCCTCGCCGAACAGGCCCGGCGACGTCTCGGTTGGCAGCGTCATATAGCCATGCTCGCCGGAGATGCGGTCTCCGTCGAAGTGCACCACGAGCACCCAGCCACGGTGAAGCGGATATGCATCCGAGTACTCGATGACACAATGCGACTCGCCCCAATGCGTGACCATCGGGTCGTCGATCGCTCGCAGTATTTCCTCGACGGACTCGGCAGGCATGAGCGGCAGCGCCCTGTCGTACATGGCGCGCACCGCCTCATGTCCCTCGAGGCGATAGTTCGGGATCAGCCACACTGGACGCTCCGACAGCGGAGCCATCGTCGCGTCGAGATCACCAACGAGCTCTCCGGCCAGGTGGTCTCTAAGACTCTGTCTCGCGGCGTCCGACACCATCGTCGAACAGTAGCCGTCGCCAGTTCGGCGCACTCCGGTCTGCAGGGAGGAGCGCATGCAGATTGCCCGCTCCGGCCCTCTCATGCGAGAGACCGGGCAGGTTCTTGCCGGCGGGTTGTGCGACGATTTGGTTATGAAGTACTCGACGGCTATGAGCCGTCTCACGGATGTCGTCGATGGGCTCGATCGTGCTGCGCAGTGGCCCGATACGACGGTCACTGCGGCGTTCGTGTTCGGGACAGCGCTTGACGCCAATGCCGACCTGGAACGGATCGAGGTGGCGTTTGTGGTCGCCGAGGCGGCTGAGGTGGTGCCGTGGATGTCGCGGCCGGCGCACCTCGAGGCGCTCGCCGCGGTGTTGCGGTTCCCCAAGCTGCCGGTGTTGTGGCAGTGGCGGCCGGAAGCATGGTCGGTTTGGAACCATGCGATCGGTCGCGCGGTTCGGGTCTGGGCCGCGACCGGCGGACGCGACCAACGAGTCCTCGATGCGCTCGCGGCCGGCCGGCTCGACAGCGTGACGATCGAAGAGCCGGCGGGCACCGACGAGCTCAGAGCCGAGTTGTTGCTCGAACGCGACGTCGGTCGTCGCCACTTGGAGACGGTAGCGGAGTCCTTCCACGATAAGGATTGGCGTCGCGCACATCGCGGCGACGGCGTTTACCCAGAAGACCATCTTTGGTGGGCGACGGCCGGCTTCCTCGACCTCGACGACGCCATCCGCCGACTCGACCACTGAAACCACCTTCCATAACCGTCCCAGAGCGGGCAATCTGGGCGCATGAAAGACCCGATCCTCGCGGAACAGATCGCGTTCTATCGAGCTGCCGCGAGCGACTACGCGTATCAACGTGTTGATCCCGGTTTTGATCTCGTCGGTTTGGATGAGTTGCTCACGGCGATCGACGCGTTTCGTCCAACGGGCGATGTGCTGGAACTCGCATGCGGCACTGGTGTTTGGACTCAACACCTCGCTCGCTTTGCAACGACCGTTACCGCCGTAGACGCCGCACCCGAGATGCTGGCCCGGGCGCGTGCTCGGGA
>JALYLU010000457.1 GCA_030774075.1 Actinomycetota bacterium
ATCCCGACCAGCACGGCCTCGCGTATTCCGACGCCCGAAGGAATCGGAACCGCGAGGAAGCCGATCGTCCACGCGACCGCGTACGCGGCGAAGACGAGCACCGGGTGGTGCAGCGCACCGAAACTGCCGATGAGTATCACATAGGCGGCGCTGGTCGTGGCGAGGGTAACGACGCTCGCGAGACACGCGCGCACGATCGCCGTCTGCGACGGTACGACATCGAGTGACGCATTGCGTGTGCGCGGCACCGCGTGGAGCAACTTGACCATCCAGCGCCGGTCGAGGAGCGCGACAGCCGCCACGCCGCCGAGACCGAGGAACACGCGAGGCAGAACCGCGACCGACGACCACACGAACGCCAGCAGCAGCGCGAAGGTGCAGCCGGCGACGGCCTGCGTCAGGGCCATGACGGTGAAGGCCGTCGCGCTGCGGCCGACGCGCACACCAACCGACCGTGCGAGGCTCACGAGACCCGCGGCTTGCCAGATCGCGCCCGGGACGTACTTGCCGAGTTGCGACAGCAGGAGCGACGCGCCGTGGTCGAGGCGGTTCCCGGACTCGAGAAGACTGACCCACGCGACGGCGGCGGCGAAGAGGCCGAGGGCAACGAGGAGCGCCGCGCCACCGAGACGCGCGACCGAAGGGAGGCGACCGTTGGTCTCGTTCCACGCGTCGGCGAGCGTGTACGCGAAGAACGCGAGCGCGAGCACGACGAAGACGCCGGCCGCGCCGCGGCGGACGTTGCGGTGCACCTTCACGGCAACATGCGGGCAAGCGCGACGTAACCCGTGCCGAGATCACGCGACGCGAACGGCGCCTGCAGGACGCGAAAGGGTGCCGCGAGCGCGGCGCACGCGGCCAGGCTCACGGCCGAATGCGGTTGCAACAACCGACCGCTCGCCGCCGTGCGCTGCTCGAGCGTCGGCGCAAGTTCACGACGCCGGGCCAGCTGATTGCGCCCCCACTCGAGCACCTGACCCAAACCGACTCCGTGTGACGTCAAGCGGACGACCGCGAAACCTGCCTTCTCGAGCTTCACGACGAGCTCGTCGCGGTCGTAACGGCGGTAATGGCCGACGAGCTCGTCGTGCGGTCCGAACTGATCGGCGTGCGCCGGGACGCTCAGGAGCGCATGGCCACCGGCGTTCAGGCGCGCGCGCCATTCCGAGAGCGCCGCGACGTCGTCGGCGATGTGCTCGAGCACTTCGAACGCGCACACCATGTCGAAGCGCGCGTCGGGCACGTCGTCGAGGTCGGCGACGATACGACCTCGCCCAACCCGGCCGAGGCGTGCCTGCGCAAGCGCCCGCGAACGGTCGTCCTGTTCCACTCCGAGGTAGTCGAAGCGCGGCGCGATCCACGTCGCGGACGCGCCCTCCCCCACCCCGATCTCGAGCACCGAATGCGGCCCGGCCCCCGAGATGGCGCGCCGAATCCCATCGAACCGCAGCCAGGCATTCATCGTAAACGGAGGAAGCACGTCAGATTCTCGCGCGGCGTGCGGCTCAGCCGTGGATCCTCGACTCGATCCGTCGGTCGGGCACGAGCCACATGAGTGCGACCACGAAGTACAGCCCCAGCGCGACCCACCGGTTCAAGAACGCGATCGGCACCGCCACGATGTAGATGACGGGCGAGATCTTGCCTTTCAGGTCATTACCGAGGGCGGTCGCAAGTGTCGAGTCCGGACCCTGCGCGGCGATGATCACGGTCTTGAGCACGTAGTACGCGATCGCGGCCAAGAGGAGTACGCCGCCGTAGGCCGCGGTCGGGAGCGCGGCGAAGTGGTTCTCGCCCATCCAGCCGGTGAAAAACGGGAACAGCGACAACCAGAACAGCAGATGGAGGTTCGCCCAGAGGACGGCGCCGTTGATCCGCTGCGTGGCCATCAGCAGGTGGTGGTGGTTGTTCCAGTAGATACCGAGGTTGACGAAGCTGAGCACGTAGGTGACGAAGACCGGCGCGATCGGCCGGAGCGCGGACGTGTCGGAACCGTGCGGGATCCGAAGTTCGAGCACCATGATGGTGATCAGGATCGCGATGACGCCGTCGCTGAAGGCCTGAACTCGATCCTTCTCCACGCCGAGTCCCGGCGCGCCTAGCCCATGTCCTCGAGGACGCGCTCGACCTTCGGCACGGTGTCCTTGGGACTGACCAAGGTAACATATACGCCACTACCCATGACTCCACGATACGCGGGGGCGCACGATGGCGACAGCGGCGATCTACACACGACTCAGCCAGGACCGCGACGGCACCAAAGGTGGCACCGAACGTCAGGAGAAGGATTGCCGCGCGCTCTGCAAACGCGAAGGCCTGAAGGTCGCGACCGTCTACACCGACGACGACCGCAGTGCCTACAGCGGCAAGCCGAGGCCCGCGTTCGAGCGGATGCTGGGCGAGCTCGACCGGTTCGACGCCGTCGTGTATTGGAAGACTGACAGGCTGGTGCGCCGCCTGACGCAGTTCAACCGCGTGCTCGAAGCGTGCGAGACGGCGAACGTGCGCCTCGTCAGCGTCGTCGACCCGATTGACACTTCCACGCCCATCTTGAAGGGCGTCGCGGGCCTGATGGCCTCAATGGGCGAGCAAGAGTCGAAGAACATCTCGCTCCGGGTAACACGGTTCCATGAGGACGCTGCGGCGCGAGGACGGGCGCACGGCCACCGTCGCGCGTTTGGCTACGAGCGCGACAGCATGACCGTGAACAAGTCTGAGGCGAAAGCCGTCCGCGAGGCGCGCGACCGCGTCTTGCGCGGCGAGTCCATGCGGTCGATCTGCTCCGACTGGAATGCCCGTGGGGTGAAGCCGACGACCGCGCCCGGCTGGCGGGTGACGACGTTCAAACGAATGATCACCGGCCCCCGCATCGCCGGGTTGCGTCAGTATCACGGCGAGATCGTCAGTAAGTCGACCTGGCCTGCGATCATCTCACCCGCCGACCGGGACGCCATCATCTCCACCCTCGGGGATCCGAAGGTCCGCAAACGCGGCCGGCCGGCCTCGTACCTGCTCACCGGGATGACTCGGTGCGGGAAGTGCGGCGCGACCCTGAGATCCTCGGTCAGGGACAATGGGCTACGGCGCTGGTCATGTCGTCGACTGCCGGGCGACGAGTCGCATTGCGGCCGTCTCGACGTGCGCGCCGATTACGTCGACCAGCTCGTCGAGGACGCCGTTCTCCACGCGCTCGACTCCGCCGCGCTCGGGCGCGCGCTGCGCCGCGGGAAGGGCCGCAAGGCGAAAGCAGACGCCGCGAAGGTCGCCCAGCTCGAAACGCGCGTCACCCAGCTCGGACTCGACCACGACGACGGCATCATCACGCGCAAGGAATGGCTTGCCCGGCGTGGACCCCTGCTCGAGAAGCTCGACGCCGGACGCGCCGATCTCGCGCCCGAGAACAGCACCGATGTTCTCGCCGGGTTCGAGGGAGTCAACGTCACCAAACGCTGGCAGCGTCTTTCACTCAACGAACGTCGCCGCGTCGTCGCGCTCCTGATCGAGTGTGTCGTCATCGCGGAACCTGACCGCCGCGGCAACACATTCGATCCCGACCGCGTCGAGATCACTTGGAAGGCTTGATACCGCCCGATTGCGTTGGAGGCGTACCGACTTCGCCGACAACGACGACCTCACCGTCGTCGCGGAAGTCGAGCAGAAAGCGACGCGCCGGCCCCTTAGGCCGCGGCCAGTACGCGACCGGCTCGACCACCAGGCCATGCTCGTTCGGCCTCCGGTCGCCGCCAACCCACCAGAGCACCGCGTGCTCGCCCTCGTCGTGTAGATGCATCGAACACGCCTCGGGCACGGCCGCATGGACGCGCGGTTCGGCGGCTCGGATCGCGGCCGGGGCCTCGCGATGGCCGACCCACAGGACGCGCTCACCCCTGCGAAGCGTCTCGGCCGTCCGCTTCACGATCGAATGCGTTGTCCTCGTCCGCGACAGCCGGATCTCCATGCCAAGTGACACTACGGGAGGCATTCACCACTAGCGCGGATCGTCGCAGTACCGTGGTCTGCAAATCGAGTCGTCTGCTGACTCGGCGCTCTCGGAGTCCACTCTCCGATCTACTTGCCGGGCAGACCGTGAACCCTCAAAGGGGGGACGGTCATGCCCGTGTTTCGCTTCAGTCCCAATTCGCTCCGTGCGCGTCGTAAGGCGCTGGGACTCAGCCGAGAAGTCGTGGCCCTCCGCGCCCGCCGCGGATACGAGACGATCCGGGCGTACGAGCAGGGCGTCACAGTCCCGCCTGGTGACGTCATAGGCCGACTCGCGGCCGCGTTGGAGTGCTCGCCGAACGACCTCTACGTCAAGACCGAGGCCGAGGCGGCCGCGTGACGCACGAGCTCGATATCGGCGACTGGACTCGACGCTCCCGCGCGGCGTCAGGGCTCCCAGAGCATGTCACCGACACGGCGACGGCCGAGCAGGTCGCCGCCATCTTGCGCGCC
>JALYLU010000458.1 GCA_030774075.1 Actinomycetota bacterium
CTCCTGGCGAATCGTCAGATCGTGACCGATGCCCGGTCCGGGTCGGGGCAGACGCACGGTCATGACGGTATCCGCGAGACTCTCCGGCAGTGAAGGTGCTCGTGATCGGCGCGGCGGGCGAGCTCGTCGAGCAGGTCGCGGGCTCGCTCGTCGAGCGCGACATGGTGACGGTGCGCGCCCTCGTGCGGCGGCCTCCGCCGGATGACGACGGGAGGCTTCGCGACGTGCTCGTCGGCGACCTGCGCGACCGCGCCTCGCTCGAGCGCGCGTGCTCGGGGGTGACGAGCATGTTCCTCGTGTCGTCGCCGACACGCGACCAGGTCGAGCTGGAGACCAACGCGATCGAGGCCGCGGAACGCGCGGCCGTCCAACGGATCGTGAAGGTCTCGAACATCCCGGTCGCGGGATTGGAGTCCGGGCTGCACGGGAACCACCGGGCGATCGAGCGCCGCCTCGACGGGTCGGATTGTGCGTCGACCGTCCTCCAGCCGTCGTTCTTCGCGAGCGTCATCGACAAGCAGCGCGAGCTGATCGCGCAGGGCAGACTCGTGCTGCCGACGGGTCCGGGCAAGATCGCGTGGATCGATCCCTCCGACATCGCGGCCGTCGCGGCGGAGGCGCTCCTGCGGTCGGATGTGAACGGACCCCTGCACCTCACCGGTCCGGAAGCGCTCGACGGCGACGAGGTCGCGGCCCGGCTCGGCGTGCGCCGTGTCGACCCGCCGCTCGACCGGTGGCGGGAAGCGGTTGTCGCGTCGGGCCTCGATCCGTGGCTCGCGGACTCGACCGTCCATCTCTACGAAGCCGTCGCGCTCGGCGCCCTCGCGGAGACGACGGATACGGTCGAGCGCGTTTTGGGCCGGTCGCCGCGCCGCGTGTTCGCTCGCTAAAGATTGGGCAGCCGCGCGAACAGTGGGTGCTGCGGCGCGTCGTCGACCTTTCGGCCGAAGATGCGCGCCGCGGGGTACGTGGGCCAACCCGGGTCGCCGGTGCGGGCGAACCCTGCCCACGCCGTCCGCATCGCGCCCGAAAGCGCGCGCCCGTCGTCGTCGAGCCCGACGAACGCGTCCCAACCGTCGACGAAGTTCCCGAACGGGAACGGGATATCGATCCCGTGGCACGCGCCGACCTGTGGCCCTTCCCAGGTGAAGCAGTACGTGAAGGTCGGGCCGTGCGGCGCGTGTGCTTCGAGGACGGCGCGGCACGGCACCTGCATCTCGTTGTCGCCGAACACCGCGCGCCAGATCTCGTTCGTGTCGTCGATGCCGAGCGCGCGTGCGTAGTGGTCGACGATGGGTGCCGCGGTGGTCTCGTCGACGCCGAGAGCGCGCGCCGCGCGCCGGACGAGCCGGTCGCGTGGCGGCGGTGTTGCGGACGGATCGACGAACAGACGCATCTCGTCGGCGGTCGTGCCCGCGACGAGCGCAACCTCGGCGGCCGCGCCATGCGCGAACGCGTCGACCGGCGCCGACGGCAGCACGTTGTCGTCGATCATCGGATGGAAGGGCATCATCCCCACCGGCTGGAGCAGCGCGACCAGCGCGCGGGACTGTGCTTCCACGAGCGCGTCGATCGGCATGTCGCGCAACGCGGCCGGGTCGGTCACGCCGGCTTCCCTCGTCAGCACCTCGACGACGGTCCTCCCGAGCTTCTCGTCGAGCGTCGCGAACGTCGCCCCGCTCTGCACGATCGCCCCCGCAAGCAGCCCGCGGGCGGACGGCGACGCGATCGCGTGCAACACCACGCCGCCGCCGGCCGACTCACCGAACGCGACGACGCGCCCGGGATCGCCGCCGTACGACGCGATGTGATCGCGCACCCATTCGAGGGCGCAGATTGCGTCGCGCAAACCGCAGTTCGCCACCCCGCCGAACGGGCGGGCGTCGAGAAAGCCGAGCGCGCCGAGCCGGTAGTTCACCGAGACCACGACGACCTGCTGCTCGGAGGCCAGCAACGCACCGTCGTACACGGGTTGCGACGACGCGCCGACCACGAACGATCCACCGTGGACCCACACGAGCACGGGAAGCTGCCGGTCGGCTTCGGGCGCCCAGACGTTCAGCGTCAAACACGCGCGCTCGTCCGTCGCCCGCACCTTCATGCCGGGCACGATCTCTCCGAGCGGGCCGTCGATATCTTGGGGCGCAGCCGGACCGAAGCGAGACCCGTCGGCATGATCAAGATCGAACGCGATCGGTTGCGGCGCGGCGAAGCGCGCCGCGGTCGCGTAAGGGATGCCGAGCGAGGTCCGCACGCCGCCAGCCTACGAACCACCAGGATGACCGTGCCCGTCGTCGGCTACCATTTCCCCAACGTGACCCCGAACAGGCGGAGCGTTTCGTGCCCGGCGCGGTGATCGTCGGCACCCAGTGGGGCGACGAGGGCAAGGGTCGGGTTACCGACTACCTCGCGAAGGAGTCGTCGATGTGTGTCCGCTATCAAGGCGGGCACAACGCGGGCCACACGCTCGTCGTCGACGGTGAGGTGTTCAAGCTCCAGCTCGTGCCCAGCGGCGTGCTCTACCCGTGGGTGATGCCGGTCATCGGCAACGGCGTCGTGGTCGATCCCGCGGTGCTCGTCGACGAGGTCGACATGCTCGAGAGCAAGGGCGTCAGTACCCGCCTCCTGCGCCTCTCGGGCAACGCCCACCTGATCATGCCGTACCACCAGGAGCTCGACCGGATGACCGAGCGGTACCTCGGCAAGAACAAGCTCGGAACGACGAAGCGTGGCATCGGTCCCGCCTACGCCGACAAGGCGCTGCGCGTCGGGATACGGGTGCAGGACCTGCTCGACCCGAAGATCTTTCGAGAGAAGCTCGACCTCGCGCTGCGCGAGAAGAACGGCGTGCTGGCCAAGGTGTACAACCGGCTCCCGATCGACGCGAAGGAGCTCGCCGAGCGCTATCTCGCGATGGTCCCCCGCCTGGCGCCGATGATCGACGACACGGTGCATCTGGTGCACGAGGCGCTCGACGCGCAGCAATGGGTGCTGTTCGAGGGCGCGCAGGCGACGTACCTCGACCTCGACCACGGCACGTATCCGTTCGTCACGTCGAGCAACCCGATCGCGGGTGGCGTGTGCACCGGCGCCGGCGTCGGGCCACTGGCGATCCAACGCGTGGTCGGCCTCGTGAAGGCATACCAGACCAGGGTCGGCAGCGGACCCTTTCCCACCGAGCTGTTCGAAGGCGACGCGGTCGGCGACCTGCTCGTCGATCGTGGCGCGGAGTTCGGCACGAACACCGGTCGCCGCCGCCGGACCGGATGGCTCGATCTCGTGATGCTGAAGCACGCCGTGCGACTCAACACGTGCACTGAGCTCGCGCTCACGAAGCTCGACGTGCTCTCCGCGTTCCGGGAATTGCGGGTGTGTGTCGGCTATGACGGCGAGGACGGCACGCGCTACGACCACGTTCCCTATCACCAGTCGGTGTTGCACAAGGTTCGGCCGGTCTACGAGACGCTGCTGGGCTGGGAAGTCGAGATCGAGACGGCCGGCCGCCTCGAGGAGTTACCGCCGCGCGCGCGCGAGTACGTGAAGTTCGTCGAGGACTTCGTCGGTGTGCGCGTGAGCATCGTGGGGGTCGGTCCCGCGCGCGATCAGACGATCGTGCTTCCACGCGCCGCGTGAGCACCCGAGTCCTCGTCGTCGGTGGCGGTGGGCGCGAGCATGCGCTCGCGTGGGGCCTGGCGCGCTCTCCGCTCGTCGACGAGGTGGTCTGCGCGCCGGGCAACCCCGGCATGGCGAGCATCGGGGAGTGCATGCCGGTTTCGGTCACCGATGCGGCGGCGGTGGCCGATCTCGCGGCCAAGCTCGACACGGACCTGGTCGTGGTCGGGCCCGAAGACCCGCTCGTCGCGGGAATTGTGGACGCGCTCGAGGGCTCCGGCCGGCTCGCGTTCGGGCCGAGCGCGGCCGCGGCCCGACTCGAAGGTTCGAAGGCGTGGATGAAGGACGTGCTCGTCGCGGCCGGCGTACCCACCGCGCGCTTCGCGACCTTCCGGGCGGGTCAGGAGACCGAAGCCTTTGCGTTCCTCGACGCTCTGCCGGGGCTCTACGTCGTCAAGACCGACGGGCTCGCGGCCGGCAAGGGCGTCGTGGTCACGGAGTCGATCGCCGACGCGCGCGACGCGGTGCGGGCGTACCTCTCCGGCGCCGCGTTCGGTGACGCGGGCCGCACGTGCGTGATCGAAGAAGGTCTGACCGGTCCCGAGGTCTCACTGTTCGCGCTCTGCGACGGGGGTCGCGCACGGGTGCTCGCAACCGCGCAGGATCACAAGCGCGCGTTCGACGGCGATACCGGTCCGAACACGGGAGGCATGGGTGCGTACTCACCCGTGCCGTTCGTCGGTGCCGAAGTGGTCGACCAGATGATGGAGCGGGCGGTGTTTCCGACCCTTGCAGAGCTCGACCGCCGCGGCGCGCGCTATCGCGGCGCGCTCTTCTGC
>JALYLU010000459.1 GCA_030774075.1 Actinomycetota bacterium
GCCGCGGAGGTCGAGGGCGACGGTGCCGTCGCCGGGGACGACGACGCCAACGGCGCCGACGTACCGCCGGCCGAGCATCCCGCCGTCAGGGCGCCGAGCGCGGCGAGGAAACCGATCGAGACACCCCGGTGAACGTGGGCCATACCGTCATTGTCCGTGCTCATCGTTTGCGGCCGGTCACACGAGTGTGAGGAATCGGTGATCTACCCGTAGTTCCCAGTGACGTTGTTCAGGCCGGTCGCGCGCCCATCTGGGCGAGGATGTCGGGTGGTACGAAGTTGTTCTCGGTCGTCGTGTCTGCCTCGGTCAGCTCCACCATTCGGGTCACGACTTCGGCGGGATCCATCTGACCGTTCGTGACGAGTTCGCGCATCATCTGGAACATGGGTGTTGCCGGCGCGTTGAGTGACCCGTCGCCGAACCACTCCCACATCGAGTCCGCCATCCGGTCGTTGAACCCGGTCAGGTACGGACCGGGGTTCAGCAGTGTCACGTCAATACCTTGCGGCGCCAGCTCGGCGCGCATGGCCTTGCCCATCGCTTCCAACGCATGCTTCGTCATCGAGTACGGACCGAAGGCCGGACCTGACATCACCCCGGCGATCGACGACACGATGATGACCCGCCCCGCACCCTTGGCCACCATGCGCGACAACACGTTCTGAGTGACGGCGAGCGTGCCGAACACGTTGACCTCGAAGAGGTGCCGCACCCGATCCAACGGCACATCCGCCATCGGTCCCGTCTGGCCCGCGCCGGCGTTGTTGATGAGCACGTCGATGTCCCAGTCCGCGGCCTTGCCAACGTCCGTCGAGGTGATATCGAGCTTTTCGACCGTGAGCTGCGGCGCCTCGACGCGAAGCGCTGCCGCCTGGGCTTGGGTCTCGGTGGTCGCAATGACTCGGTGACCGCGCGCGGCGAGGGCCAGACTGGCGCCCTTTCCGAATCCGGAACCTGCACCTGTGATCATCACGGTCTTCGTCACGGCATCTCCGGTCGAGTTGCGCCCAAGGGCGTCGTGGATCGCGGGACTGTTCGCCGACGCACCGTATCTTCACGTGCGGCAGAGTTGACAGCATGAGCGCGACAACGACGCGAGCTTGGGTCGTCAACGAACCCGGCCCGATCGACGAACACCCGCTCGAGCTCGTCGAGCGTCCCATCCCCATGCCGGAGCCGAATCAGATCCGAATCCGAGTTCTGACTTGTGGTGTTTGTCGCACCGATCTTCACCTCGCCGAAGGTGACCTGCCTCCGCGTCGTTCCCAGGTCACACCGGGTCACGAAGTCGTAGGAATCGTCGATCGCGTCGGTCCGGGTTCGCTTCGCTTTGCCGAAGGTGACCGCGTCGGCGTCCCGTGGCTCGCGCACACCTGCGGAGTGTGCAGATTCTGCACGACCGGCCGCGAGAATCTTTGTATCGCTCCCCTCTTCACCGGCTGGGACGTCGACGGCGGGTACGCCGAATACCTTGTCGCCGAGGCGGATTACGCGTATCCCTTGCCGTCCGGCTTCGACGATGTGCACGTTGCGCCGCTCCTCTGCGCGGGAATCATCGGGTATCGCGCGCTCCGAGAGTCCCAATGCCCAGCGGATGGTCGGCTCGGCATTTACGGGTTCGGCGCGTCCGCTCACCTGACCGCCCAAATAGCAATCTCCGAAGGACTGCGTGTCCACGTCCTCACGAGATCACCGGACGCGCAACGGCTCGCGCTCGAGCTCGGCGCGATGAGCGCAGGTGGGGCGGCCGACCGGCCGCCCGAACCGCTCGACGCCGCGCTGCTCTTCGCTCCGGTCGGGACGCTCGTCCCGCCGGCGCTGGAGGCTCTCGACCGCGGCGGAACGCTCGCGGTCGCCGGCATCCACCTCAGTGACATCCCGACGCTCAACTATGAACGGCACCTTTTTCAGGAGCGAACCCTGCGCAGCGTGACCGCGAATACACGAGACGACGGCCGCCTCCTGCTCTCGACTGCGCAGCACATTCACATGCAGGTCTCGACCACGCCCTACCGATTCGACGAGGCGAACCAAGCGCTACGAGATCTCGCTCACGACCGGGTCACGGGAGCCGCGGTGCTCGTGATGACGCCTCCCTGATCGGAGGGTCGGGAAGTCAGGTACCGGGGTTCCCGGAGTGCCGCTGCTTGTAGTCGGCAAGCGCGAGGACGCGTTCGATGTGTGCCGGGCCGCGACGGAAGCGACCTGCGAGCTCGGTCGACGAGGCCCCTTGATCGCGCCAGCGCAGCAGTCGACGCTCGAGCGGTCGCAGCCCGTGCGTTTCCTCTTGGCCATGGCGGCCGGGAAGCCTCGAGAAGTCGAGCACCCGCTCGATGTGGTCGCCGCTGCGCTTGAAGCGGCGGCCTATTTCACCGGGGACGACGCCCTGCGCCGCGAGCCGGCGAACTCGACGTTCGAGGGGCCGGAGGTTCCCGAGATCATCCACGACCCCTACCGTACCTCGCCGCCTCCGACGTACCGGCCCCGCCTGCGTTCATCGACGGATCATGGGTGCTTCGGCCGCGTGCCGAGCGCGCAGCTCCTCGTTCCACTCGCCGCTGCAGTAGCCCACGGCCTCGACGATCGATCCGTTGCTGACCTCACAGATCCAGAGACGGCGCGCGGTCAGATCCTCGCCGCCCACGTTCTGGTGCTCCTCGTGCTCGGTCACGAACCCCGTGGCGGTGGGAACCGTGCGCAGCACGTCGATCCGGACCTCGCCCTCGTTTATCTGCTCGAGTTGTGCTGCGAACGCGGCAGGGCCTTGCAGCTGCATTCGCCACACGGGCATGTTCAGATCGAAGAACACGTCGGCCGAAAGCACCGCTTCCGCCGAATCGGGACTCTCGAAAATGTTCGCGAACCGCCGGCTCAGCTTCTGTACCTCGCTCACGGTCGATGGGTCTGCCGGCGCGGTGCTCATGGCGCGACCTGCTCCATCACACCCGCGGCGTCCACGACGCCCCAGCGCTCGACGATCTTGCCGTCCGCGAGCCGCCAGATCTCGATGCCCCGCACTTGGAGCTGCTTGTCGGTGGCGGGCACGCCGAGGAACTCGCCGGTGTGGGTTCCCTGGAAGATCCAATTCTCGATCACCGTGTCGCCGACCGCGAGAAAGTCATCCTGCAGTGTGCTCCGGTCGGACAGGCCACCGACCACCATCTGGCAGGTGTGCCGCTGTCCTTGCCGGCCTTGACCCTGACCGGGCATGGGATCGTGGTCGACGCAGTCCTCGGCGACGACGTCGTCGACGACATCGACCTTGCCGGCGACGAAGCCTTCTTGAGTGAGCCGCCGCACGGCGGCGATGTTCTGGTCCGACATTGTCCGTCCTCCTTGTTGCGTTTTGGAGACGGTACGGCCGGACCCGCGTTCGCCGCATCGGGCGGATCATGCAAAGCGACGCGTCGAGCGACATGGGTAGTTCTGCGCAGGAGCACTCAGAACTCAGACGAGGTCGTGCTGATACGCGTACGCGGTGGCCGCCGACCGAGACGACAGTCCCAGCTTGGTGAAGATGTTGCTCACGTGGCGGGCCACCGTCTTCTCGCTGATGAACAGGTCATCCGCGATCGCCCGGTTGGTCTTGCCGGTTGCCACCGACGCGAGCACCTGCACCTCGCGCGCGGTCAATCCACCCGCGGCCGCAACCGAGGAGATTCCGCATAGTTCCTCGACGCGGGCAAGCTCGGGCGCCGCGTCGAGTTGCTGCAACACCGACCGGGCGGCGTCGAGCTCCATTTCCGCGCTGTCGTCGTCGCCCAGCGCCCGGCACGCGAGTGCGATCAAGACTCGGACGCGGGCCGATTCGTAGGGCGCGTCGAGCTTCCGCCAACCGGCCCAAGCCCGGCGGAACGCGCCGAGCGCGGCCCGCGCGTCGCCCTCGGCGAGTAGCACCGCTCCCGCGCAATGCTCGGCCAACGTTCGTAGGAAAGGCGCGTTCATCTCGGCGGCAATCATCGACAGCTCATCCGCGCCCGCGCGCGCCGCGGCGACGTCCCCGCCGGCCAGAACGATCTCCACGTAGGCGCCGAGGACCCGCGCGCGCGCCATGGGATCCTGCGCTTCATCGACCACACGACGGATCGCAGCGTCGGCGGCATCAACCTTGCCCTGGGCCAGTCGCAACCGGGCGAGACCCGGTTGCGGTTCGCGTCCGAGCTCGTTGGCCCGACGGTACGCCGCCTCCGCCTTGTCGAACTCGCCGCGCACGCGGTGCAGCTCCGCGCGTTGGTAGAACGCCGCGCCGACCGCCGGCTCGGCGGTAAGCCGCTCGCAGGCGCGCACCGCTTCCTCCATCGCGTCGGGCCACGCGCCGTGGAGCAGCATGATCTCGGAGCGATGCACGAGGCATTGGCCGCGGTAGAGCACCAGGTCGGGCTGCGACTCGCACCAGTGGCTCAAAGCCGCCGTCCACTCGTGCACCCGTCGCAGATCGAACAGCTCCTGGC
>JALYLU010000460.1 GCA_030774075.1 Actinomycetota bacterium
TCCCCGAGGCGACATAGGGCCGCGTCACCTTGGCAACCTGCACGCTCCAACCGTTCGGCAGCCCCACGACATCGCCGACGTTGAACGGGATCGGGTTGTACTGCTGATTCGCATCCTCCGTCGTTTGACTATTCGACGTGGTGGTCGTGGACGACACCGCGTTCGGCGATGCGCTCGGGTGATGGCTACTCCCGCATGCCGCGAGCATCACCGCGATCCCCATGCCGGCGAACATTCGGCCGCCGCGCCGACGGGTCGCTTGGACGAGCACGCATCGCCTCCAGAACATGACAAATCGGAGGCCCCAGCTTCGTGCCGGGACCTCCGACTGCCTATCGAATGGACGGATGAGCTTACGGAATCGGTGTCGGGTTCAGCCGGCAGCGCGAGTTCGGGAGGCCGGTACCGCCCGTAGCTGCCAACGGCAGCGCCACGAAGCCCGCGAGGCCGATCGCCTGCGACGCGAGACCATTGCAGATGAATCCGGCTCCACCGTTCGACGTGATCTGCACGCCCGCGAACTTGAGGACGTCCCTGTACTGGCCCGTGTAGCTCCCCGGGTGGGCGGCCTTACGCACCACGTTGAAGATGTAGCGCGAATCGACGAAGGTGCCCGCCTCGTTGACCGTCGAGGTACTCGGCGTCACGCCGTTGATCGCACCCAGCGTCGAACCGTTGCGGAGGTTCGCCTCGTAGCCCTTCGACTGTGCGGTCCACTTGCCATAGTCGAACGCGTAGATCGCGTTGGGGAAGTTCGCTGAGGTCACGCCCCGGGCGTCGTGCTCCTCGAGGAACGTCGACAGGTGGCTCGCATCACAGTTGGCGTCGATCGTGTTGCCGTTCAGCACATTCGAGTTGAAGAAGCTGTACGTGCCCGAGCTCGTCTGCGGCGCGTACTTCTTGATGGGACCCGCGGTACCGCCGACTTGCGACCAGTCGCTCGCGAGCGGCAGGTGGGTCGAAGGCGAACACGTGTAGATGTTGATGAGCTGGGTCGGGGTCAAGCTGCTGGGCGCGTGCGTGCCCGGGAACTTCACCCAGTCGACCGCGCCGATCGCGTAGGCCCAGAAGTCCATGGTCGAGGTCTCACCGGTCTTCGGTCCCCGCGACGAGCGGGCGAAGTCGACCTGGCCGGTCGTGTCGGCATTCAAGCAGCTGATGCCCGCCGATGAGCCATTGGGTGGCGTGCTTCCGCCGCCGCACGCGCCGCCGGTGGTGGCCGCCGACGTCCAGTTGTACGACCCCGCGACGACCGCGTCGTCGGGCACGAAGACGCCCGCCGGGAACGGCGCGGTGTTGAGGGGCGGGACCTGCGTGACGAAGTCGCGGTCGGTGTTCTTCGTCGTGTTCACGTTGTACTGCGGCGAGATCCCCTGCATCATGAAATACGACGTGTCGGAACCTACGCCCGCCAACGAGTTCTGATTGCCGGTCAGGATCGTCGGTCCCGCGCCCGCCGGCACGGCCATCGCCGTGATCACCGCCGCGGCTACGGCTCCCGCGACGAGAGCCAACCTGATCTTACGATTGCGCACGCTGTGCCTCCTTGACGATCCATTGGGAAGGTCCGTTGGGTTGCGCTCATTCACGCACGCCAACGTGAACGTGAGGCGTGGGGGAGGAAGCGAGCCCCTGAAGTTCGGCCGACTTCGCGGTCGAGCCGCCCTTCACAGAGTCGCGGGCAGGACGCGAACGGCATTCTCGAAGAAGAGCCACAACACCGCGGCGACGACCGGCGCGCACACGACCCACGTCGTGATCGTCGACCACCGCGACGAGGCGTATACCGTGATCAAGGCAACGACGGCCAGCAGCTGCAGCCACACGAGCGTGTAGCTGGTGGCGCTGCGCTCGCCGGTGAGACCGAGCCCGTCGGGGTCGAGCGTGCGCCGTAGCGGCTTAGCCGCAAAGGGTTTGCCGACGAGCATCGCGGAGACGACGAGTCGGCTGCTCGCCGTCAATCGTGAACCGGAGGTGAACAACGTCAGCCGATTGTCGTCGTGATATTGCACGAACGAGCCGTCGGTACTCGAGAGGTCGGTCACGTCAGTGACGTGGTATTCGGAGTGCCCCTGCCCCGTCGTGACGTCGATGCTGTCGCCCGGGCAAAGCGCGCTGAGGCGACGGAACGGACCGCCGTAAAGCGTCCGCCGACCCGCGAGCACCGCGTTGCCGGGTTGGCCCGGCAACGACGTCCCGACGAGGTGTCCCGGGCCATCGCGGAGCTGGCCACTGCGCGTTCCCTCGACGACGGCCTCGTACATGCCGAGTCGTGGGATCTGGATGATCGCCACCGGCGCACCCACGGGAATCGCGCCTCCGATCGGTGCGTGCTGGGACGAGAGCTCGGCGCGGAAGCGCCGCTGCAGACCGACCTGGCTCCGTGCGTGCGTGAGGCCCGAGAGCCACAGCGCAAACATCAAGAACGCGAGCACGGCGACGACGAACACCTGGAGGCCGCGGCGCCACGCGGCACCGACCGACTGCCCGCGCACCGGGTTCGAGGTTTCGGGCGCGCGCTCGTGCTCCGCGGGAACGCGTGCGTCCGGCTCGCGCGTGTCGGGTGCCAGCACCACGAGCGTCGACGCGGCACTCATAGAGCAGGCTGCTCGTGCGCGCGCCCGTCGGCCAACCCGTCGGCCAACCTGTCGGCCAACCCGTCGGCCAACCCGTCGGAGCGTCTGAGCCGAGCGCGCGCGTATGCGAGCCATCGTTTCCAGCGTCGTCTCACCCCGTCGAAGCTGCTCGCGAGAATCGCGAGGAGCGCGAGTGCGAGGACGATGGGCAGCACCAGGTGGTCTCCGGCGCCCGCGAGCAGCAACGAGGCGATCCTCGCCGCCGGGCTCGCCTTGTCCGCCGTCTTCGCGGCCGCCTTGACCGGGACCGACTGCACAGAACTATCCGACACCGGCGCGGACGACCGGCTCGCCGCCGCTGCGCCCCGGCCGCGGAAGCCAGTGCCGCTCAACGCCGAGGCGAACCCGGACCCGGCCGAAGCGGGCCGGGGAAGAGTGTTGGTCGGAACGGTCGTCGGCGTCGGCGTCGAGGTGGCCGTCGGGGCCGGTTTGCGCGCGGGCTGCAACGTGAGCGCCGCCGCGGCACGTAGCGTCTGCGCCGCGAGCGCGCTCGGCAGCGGTGCGTATCCGTTGGGAGCGGTCTGCTGCCCGGCGCCGACTGCATAGTCGAGGAGACCCTGCACCTGGCGGCCGCGCGGGGTGTTCGCGAGCGTCGTCTGCAACATCGCGTGGTCGACCTTGGTGAGCGGCCACGCGGCAGGGTCGGCCGGCGCGCCCGGCTCGACGTGAAAACCGTTCGTCGTCGAGGGCATCGCCGCGAAACCTCCGGCCAGGCTGGACGGATTCACCGACACAACGGGCTGGCCCACGCCCGTCGTCAGCTTTGCGATAGGCAGGGCGTACTGCCGGGCCGTGGGGAGGTCGAGGATAGCGAAGAATCCGTTCTGAATCGGGCTCGACGGCACGCTGTCGGCCGGCTTCGTTTGGGCGAAGACCCGCTCGGCGACACCGTTCTCGCCGATGCGCGGAAAGTACACGCCGTTTTGGCTGCGAGCTTCGAAGACCTTCGTCGGGTACGGGATTCCCAGCCAGCTCGGATTGACCGCGACGCCGTAGGAGTCGTGGCCGTCGAGGAACGCGCGCGCCGCGTGGTCGGCGTTGACCCAGTTGGTGGCGATCCAGGTGTCCGCGTTCTGCTCGCCGCGCAGACCCGGATCGGTCGCCTGGGCGGGGAACGTGTGGCCCGGATTGAGCAGCTTGAACTCGGGGTCGTCGAAGAACGTCAGGACGTCGGAGTCGCTGAGCAGGCGCGCCACGAGCCGCGGCGTCAGCGTCAGATCGGAGATCGGCTGGTGCGTGACCGGATCCATGATGTTGTACGCGACGACGACTCCGGTCAGGTCGATGGGTGCCACCGTGTAGTTCGGCGCGCCGGCTGTGGTCTCGCCGGGTTGGGGCGGAAGCGACGAGACCGCGATGTCGACGTTGCTCGCGAAGAAGTCGGACCGCGCCTGGTCGGACGATGTGTTCGTGACGTTGAGCGTCAACGCGTGGCTGCCGTTGCACAGATCGGCAGCCCATTGATACAGCGCCGGCGCCGCCGACGCCTCGGTTTCGATACGTGCGTCGAAGTGCGTTACGGCCGGGCAGTCGCCCACACTCTTACGGAACTGCAGCGGCACGATCGCGCGCTCGGCCGGTAATCCGTTGGGATCGAAACCGGCGGGGGTCTGTTCGTACAACAGCAAGGAGCACGGCTTCGTCTCGCTGCACGCGAGCTGAGGGAGCCGCGCGGTTGTCATGATGTCGATAAACGCGCGGCCCGTGCCGTCCGGGGCCGTGACGCCCGGTTGCTGGTTGCCGGTCAGCGACAGCGGGAACGTTTCCGCCGTGTTGCAGTCGGCGAGGACCGACTGCGGGGCGCCCGAGCAC
>JALYLU010000461.1 GCA_030774075.1 Actinomycetota bacterium
GTGCAGGCACGGCGCGACATGCGCGCCGGTCAGCCGCGCGACCGTTCGGGCGAGCAACTCCCCGTGGTCGACACCCTGCGCGCGGATGCGCGCCGCGCTTGCAGGTGCCCAGCTGACAAGATCGATCGACGAAGGTGCGGCTGCGATCGCCCGGGTGAGCTCGCGCGCGACGGGAACGAGGAACCGGCGCTCGTTGCGATACTTCGCTCGCGCGACGAGCTCGCGCGCGACACCCTCGTACGCGAAGCACGAAGTCCACCACTCGACCGGTGCGGGCGGCGGAGCGAACGGCGCCGGCGCGAGCGTGGCCTCACAGGGACCACAGACGAATGTCCCTACCCCGCGGCCGCACCCCGGACAGCGCGCGGGCAGGATCGCGTCGAGCAGATCGACGAGTGTGGCCCGCAGCACCATGGCGGCCGACACTACGCGCGGGGTGTGACAATCTCCGCGGCGCGCCGGACATGCGCCGGCAGCGAACGGCGATACGGCGGGCGGGCGGCTCCGCATTCGGTCACGATCGCCGTCACGAGTCGCGCCGGTGTCACGTCGAACGCGGGATTGAACGCCTTGACATCTCGGGGCGCGACGCGGTGCGAGCCGACGTGCGTCACCTCGTCGGGATCACGCTCCTCGATCTCGATCGCGTCGCCGTTCGCGGTCGCGAGATCGATCGTCGATGCGGGGGCCGCGACGTAGAACGGGACCTGGTGCTGGCGCGCCGCCACCGCGAGGCCGTACGTGCCGATCTTGTTCGCGACGTCGCCGTTCGCCGCGACGCGGTCAGCGCCGACCATCACGAGGTCCACCCTTCCTCGGCCCATCAAGGCTGCGGCGGCGCCGTCGGCGATGAGCGTCGCGTCGAGTCCGAGCCGGCCGCACTCCCACATCGTCAGCCGCGCGCCTTGCAGCAGCGGCCGGGTCTCGTCGACCCACACCTTCGGCCGGCGCCCCGCTTCGAATGCAGCGCGCACGACGCCGAGCGCAGTGCCGTACCCCACGCACGCGAGCGCGCCCGTGTTGCAGTGCGTCAGCACCGCGCCTTCGACGGGGACGAGCGATGCACCGTGCGCGCCGATGAGCCGGTTGCGGTAGACGTCGTCGGCGGCGAGCGACTGCGCGACCTCGAGTGCCGCGTCGCGACCACCTCGTTCGTACGCGTCGAGACCGCGCGCGACGCCCCACGCCAGATTGACCGCGGTCGGACGCGCCCGCGCGATGCGCGCGGCCGCGGCGCGTACCTCGCGCTTCGTCCGCAACGTGTGCGCCGCGAGCACCACGCCGAACGCGCCGGCCGCTCCGAGCGCCGGGGCGCCGCGCACCGCGAGCGTTGCGATGGCGTCGACGAGAGCGTCGACGTCGCTACAGACAAGGAAACGGAGCCGCGCCGGCAGCGCGCGCTGATCGAGAAGGCGCACCGCGTCGCGTCGCCACTCGATCGTCGGCGGGATCGGATCAGTAGCGGACACCGGCGTCGACTTCGGAAGTCAGAGCGGCAGACCGAGCTGCGGGTTGGCGCGCGCTCCGAGCGAACGAAGGCGCTGGTTGACTCCGTCGACCCAGAAATCGCCCTCCTCGTCGTGCGTGAGGATCCAGAAGCGTTCCTCGCGAATCGCTTCGAGCACCTTGGTTGCCACCTCGTCCGGAGGCATTCCCTGCTCGATGAACTCACGCAGCAGTGCGGCTGCCTCGGGGTCGGGAGCCGCGCCGTCCTGCAGGTGCTCGGGCCGGTTGCGCGCGCTCTGGGCGATGTTCGTGTTGACCCAGCCGGGGCACAGCACCGAGACCTTCACCTGCGGCGCGCTCATCGCGAGCTCGTGATGCAGGGTCTCGGAGATCGCGACCACCGCGTGCTTGCTCGCGTTGTAGGGACCCATGAAGGGCGCCGCGACGAGGCCGGCCACCGAAGCTGTGTTCACGATGTGGGCCTCGGTCTGTTGCATCAGCAGCGGCACGAAGGCCCGGACACCGTGGATCACGCCCCAAAGATTGACCCCGATCACCCATTCCCAGGTCGACAGCGGCATCTCCCACGAAAGACCACCGCCTCCGACGCCCGCGTTGTTGCAGAAGACGTGTACGCCGCCGAAACGGGTCACCGCCGCGTCGGCCAGCGCCTGCATCTGCGCGGGATCGGTCACATCGGTGACGATCCCTTCGACGTCGGCGCCGGAATCGCGCAGCTCCGAAACCGCGCGATGGAGCGCGGCGGCTTCGACGTCGCCGATGACGACGCGCGCGCCTTCCGATGCGAAGCAATGAGCGAGCGCATACCCGATTCCGCTCGCTCCGCCGGTGACGACTGCGACCTTGCCGTGGAGATCGTGCACGGCCGGACTCTACGCCGCGACGCGATTCCCGAAGCTCGGCCCTGAAGCTCGGCCCTGAGGCTCGGCCCCTGGACTCAGTAACGGTAGTGGTCGGCCTTATAGGGACCCTCGACCGGCACGCCGATGTACTCGGCCTGCTCCTCGGTGAGCTTCGTCAGCTTCACGCCGAGCTTGTCGAGGTGGAGGCGCGCCACCTTCTCGTCGAGATGTTTCGGCAACACGTACACGCGACGCTCGTAGAAGTCGGTGTGCGTGAACAGCTCGATCTGCGCGATCACCTGGTTGGTGAAGCTGTTCGACATCACGAAGCTCGGATGCCCGGTCGCACAACCGAGGTTGAGCAGCCGACCCTCGGCGAGCACGATGATCGCGTGTCCGTCGGCGAACACCCACTCGTCGACCTGCGGCTTGACGTTGCGGCGCTCGATCCCCGACAGTCTGGCCAGACCCGCCATGTCGATCTCGGTGTCGAAGTGTCCGATGTTGCCGACGATCGCGTTGTGCTTCATGCGCGACATCGACTCCACGCTCAGCACGCTCTTGTTGCCAGTGGTCGTGATGAAGATGTCGGCGACCTCGACGACATCGTCGAGCGTCGTGACCTGATAGCCCTCCATCGCTGCCTGCAATGCGCAGATCGGATCGATCTCGGTGATGATCACGCGCGCGCCCTGCCCCCTTAATGACTGTGCGCAACCCTTACCGACGTCGCCGTAACCGCATACCACGGCAACCTTGCCGGCGATCATGACGTCGGTCGCGCGGTTGATGCCGTCGATGAGCGAGTGCCGGCAACCGTAGAGGTTGTCGAACTTGCTCTTGGTGACCGAGTCGTTGACGTTGATCGCCGGGAACAGCAACGTGCCGGCCTGGTGCATCTGGTAAAGCCGGTGCACGCCGGTGGTCGTCTCCTCGGTGACACCTTTGATGCCGGCCGAGATTTCGTGGAAGAGCCGCGGTGAATCCTTTTGCAGCCGCGCGAGCAATCCCAGTACGACCGCGAACTCCTCGCTGTCGGCCGTCTCGACTCCGGGCACCTCGCCCGCGATCTCGTACTCGACGCCTTTGTGGATCAGCAGGGTGACGTCGCCGCCGTCGTCGAGGATCATGTTGGGTCCGCGGCCGTCGGGCCAGCGCACCGCCTGCTCGGTGCACCACCAGTACTCCTCGAGCGACTCGCCCTTCCACGCATACACCGGTATGGCGCGTGCCGCGATCGCCGCGGCTGCGTGGTCCTGGGTGGAGAAGATGTTGCAGCTCGCCCAACGCACCTCGGCGCCGAGCTCGACGAGCGTTTCGATGAGCACCGCGGTCTGGATGGTCATGTGGAGCGAGCCGGTGATGCGCGCCCCCGCCAGCGGCTTGGCCGCGCCGAACTCCTCCCGGCAGGCCATGAGCCCGGGCATCTCCACCTCGGCGAGCTCGATCTCCTTACGGCCCCAGTCGGCCAGAGAGAGGTCGGCGACCTTGAAGTCGGTGAACGTGCCCGATGCCGCGGACACGCGGGATTCGATCTTGGTCATGTCTCGTCCTCCGGTTGCGGGCGCGCAGTGCACGCCACCAAATGGGGCGCGTACTGCACCACCATGTTCACGGAGGCCGGCCCGGATCACCGGATGACAGCCCACTGGGCCCGACCGAGCCCAAATGGTAGCGCGGCAGGGAGCGGGCGTGCGATTGTGAACGGCATGACGAATTCCGCGCCCACCACGCTCGTCGCCGCCGTGCAGGCCGCTCCCGTGTTCCTCGATCGGGAGGCGACGATCGAGAAGGTCGGCACCCTCACGAAGGAGGCCGTGGCCGCGGGCGCGCGGCTGGTCGCGTTTCCCGAAGGGTTCGTACCGACGTACCCGGACTGGGTCTGGCGGACGACGCCCTGGGCCGACGGCGAGTGGTACGCGCGCTGGATCGACCAGTGCGTCGACGTGCCGGGTCCGGCGTGTGAGGCGCTCGGGGACATCGCGCGCGAGAACGGGATCCATCTCGCCGTGCCGGTCAACGAACGCGCGGGCGGGACGGTCTACAACACGATCCTCTACTTCGCTCCCGACGGCGCGCTGCTCGGCAAGCACCGCAAGCTCGTCGCCACCGGCGGCGAGCGACTCGCGTGGGGCA
>JALYLU010000462.1 GCA_030774075.1 Actinomycetota bacterium
CCGAGCCGGCGAGCGCGGCGTACACGATCGCCGTGAGCACGGCTCGTCCGAGGGCGAGCTCGGTGGTCCCACCGGCGATCAGCGACTGCAGGACGAGACCAGGGAACCAGTGGTTGCCGGCCGCCCACGCGTTGGCCACGAGGTGTTCGAGCGGGCCGGCCCAGACGAAACCGACGCCCAGCGCGAGCGGAGTCGATCGGAAGACGACCGCGAGCGTGGTGCCGAGCACCGCCCAACCGGCAACACCCGCGAGCACGGTCGCGTAGTTCTTCGCGGCGTCACCCAACGCGGCGGTGGAGAACCACGCCGAGGTCGGCACGCTTCGAGTCGCGGCCATCGCCAGCGACGCGACAAAGGTGAACACCTCCGCGATCGCGACCACGCCGGCGGCGACGACCAAGATGCCGGCGACTTGGCCGACGAGCACCCGGAGCCGCCGAGGATCGCGCAACAGCAAGGCTCGAAACGTGCCGCCCGAGATCTCCGAACCTTGGAGGGCGATGAACGTCACGAACACGAAGAACCCGACGAAGGATGCGGCGGTGGCGAATGCCTGGGTCCCGCCGCCGTGGCCGGCGAGCGTTTCGAGGGTGACGAGGCGACCCGCGAGACCCGCGCCGCCCGCCTTGGCGGAGCCGAAGACCGTGGCGGCGGCGATGGCGGCGAACACCGCGGCGCCGGCGATGGCGAAGATGACAGTCTGCCGTCGGAGCAACCGGACCAGTTCCGCTCGGATCACCTTGTTCATCGCGTGCTCCCGTCGACGAGTGTGAGGTAGCGGTCCTGGAGGGTCGAGCGTTGGGGGCTGAGCTCGGTGAGGACGAGGCCGCCCTCGAACGCGGCGCGGTTGAGCTCGGCCGCCGCGGCGCTCAGGTCGGCGGCGCCGACATGGGCAACGAGGCAGTCGTCGCGCATCTCGAGCTCGTGCCCGGCCGCGGCGAGAACCTTGTACAGCACCGGCAGGTCCGAAGGTCGACCGGTGGAGATGGTCAACGTGACGAGGGTATCGACGACGAAGTCGGCGGCCGCCCCGGCGTAGAGCACCGCGCCCCGTTCGATCATGATCAGCCAGTCGCAGATCTGCTCGAGCTCGCTGAGCACGTGCGACGACACCAACACCGTGCGCCCGTCGGCGGCCACGCGCGTGATGAGCTCGCGCATCTCTCGCATCCCCTGCGGGTCGAGGCCGTTGGAAGGCTCGTCCAAGATCAACAGGCGCGGATTGCCGAGCATCGCGGCGGCGATCCCGAGGCGTTGCTTCATGCCGAGCGAGTAACTGCGGAACGGATCTTTTCCCCGGTCGTCGAGCCCGACGAGCTCGAGGAGCGCGGGGATGCGGTCGGGGTCGTGATCGCCGACGATCGCGAACACTTCGAGGTTCCGGGCGCCGCTGAGCGCGGGATAGAAGGCCGGGTTCTCAATGAGGGCACCGACATGCGGGAGATAGCGGGCGGGGTGGTCGAGCGAATGGCCGAGTACTGCACCGGTACCGGCGGAGGGGCGGACAAGACCGAGCAGCATGGCCATCGTGGTCGTCTTGCCGGCGCCGTTCGGTCCGACGAATCCGGCGACCACACCGGCCGGAACCTCGAGGGTCAGAGCGTCGACCGCGACGCGGGAGCCGAATCGCTTGGTCAGGCCGGTCACAGAGATCGCAGGAACAGTCATGCGATCATCGTCCGGCATCGCGTCGGGCATGTCGTCGTGCCGGAAGCGGCTCTCGCGGTACGTCGTGCGGAGTAGATCAGCCGAGCCAGCCGGGACGGACGAGTCCCGCTTCGTACGCGAAGACCACGAGCTGCGCGCGGTCGCGGGCGCCGAGCTTGACCATCGCCCGGCTCACATGCGTTCGCGCGGTGGCTGAGCTCATGATCAAGCGTTCTGCGATCTCGTCATTGGAGAGTCCTTGGCCGACGAGCGCCATCACCTCGCGCTCGCGATCGGTCAGCCCGTTCAGGCCGGGCACCTGACCCGGGTCCTTGGCGCGAATCGCGAACTCCTCGATGAGCCGCCGCGTCACCGACGGCGACAGCAACGCGTCTCCGGCGACGACCGCGCGGACGGCCCGCAGTAGTTCCGCCGGCTCCGTGTCTTTGACGAGGATCCCGTTGGCCCCGAATCGGATCGCCTCGAACACGTGCTCGTCGAGATCGAAGGTGGTGAGGATCACGACTCGCACGTCCGCGAGACGAGGATCGTCCGCGATGCGCCGGGTCGCGGTGAGGCCGTCCGTGCCCGGCATGCGGATGTCCATGAGCACCACGTCGGGACGATGCTCCAATGCCAAGTGCACCGCTTCGTCGCCGTTGGCCGCCTCTCCGACAACGTCGATGTCGTCCTGCGCGTCGAGCAGCGCGCGGAAGCCGGCCCGCACGAGGGCCTGGTCGTCGGCAAGGACGACGCTGATCACGAGCGGACCAGCAGCGGGAGCGTCGCCACGACGTCGAAGCCGCCGCTCGGATCGGGACCGACCTCGAGCTTCCCGCCGAGCGCGACCGCTCGTTCCCGCATACCGACGACGCCGTTGCCCGCGACCACCGGCCCGCCGCGCCCGTCGTCGTGTACCTCGACGACCAGGTCGTCGCCGTAGCGGATCCGCACGGTCGCCGTCCGCGCCCGGGCGTGGCGGGTGACGTTGGTAGGTGCTTCTTGCACGATCCGATACGCAGCGAGATCGACAGGTGTAGGAAGCGTCACGGGCGCACCGGTGATCTCGGTGCGCACCTCGAGGCCACCGGCTCGAACCCCGGCAACGAGCCCGTCCAACTCCCCCAACCCGGGCGCGGGTGCCCGAACCGCGCGCTCGTCGCCGTATCGCAATACGTCGAGTGCCGATCGCAGCTCGTGCAGCGCTTCGCGGCTGGCGTCTTTGATGTTGGCGAGCGCGGTCCGCGCCTGCTCCGGTCGCTCATCGATGAGGTGCAACGCGACACCGGCCTGCACGTTGATCAGCGAGATGTTGTGGGCGAGCACGTCGTGGAGATCACGGGCGATCCGCAGCCGCTCGTCGCTCGTGCGTCGTCGGGACCGTTCGGCGGCCTCCAACCGGCGGGTGCGGGTCACATCGGCAACGGCGAGCACCACCATCATCCATCCCGCGACCCCCGCCAAGTGCAACAGCGGCGGAATGGAGTGTTCGCGACCGAGCCGCACCGCCAGCACATAGCCGAGGAACCCCAACCCCGCGAGCACCCACGTGCGGTGCCGTTCGCCGACGAGGACGGCATAGAAGAGGCCGACGATCACACTCACGAAGATCGGACCGTACGGATAGCCCAGTCCGATATATACGTCGGCCGCCGCGAGCGGAACCGCGGCAGCCAGCAGCGGCCACCGGCCTCGAACGGCCAACGCCATCGGACCGACGACGAGCAGGGCTATGGCCAAACCGTCGATCGGCAACCGGTCGACCTGTTCGTGCGCGGCCCCGAAGGAGGCGCCGACCTGGAACACCCCGATCACCAGAGCGCTGACCCACATCATCAACGGCGGCATCCGGCGCACACCACCACCGTAGGGGCGAGACCGGCCGAGATCGTCCGCCAACCGACGTAACGCCGGCTACGCCCCCCGACGTAGCTCGGCTTGTGCCATGCCGCCGCGTAACCGATCCCCTAACCCCGCGCAACAGTTCGCAATATAAGTGCGTGCTCCGGGGGCGTTTCTTGCGAACTGTTGGCAATATAAGTGCGTGCCCCGGGGGCGTTTTCTTGCGAACTGTTGGCAATAAGCGGCGCGGGCTAGTAACCGCCGTACGCAGTTGTCGGAGAGGTGGTCGCGGGCAGCGCGGTCGTCGTCGGGCTCGTGACGACCGGTGGCGTAGTGGCCTTACTCCCCGCCACGACGACGTGCCACACGCCACCAAAGCTCGAGATGCCTTCGCCCTTGATGTCGCCGGGCGCCTTGTCGATCGAGAAGCGGTACAGCCGCGCGCCGTTCTCGGTGACCTGTAGGCCTCCGGCTGCAGACGCGGTTCCCAGACCGATCACACCCGACGCGCCCAACGCCGTCATCGTGTTCGACGGCAGCAGCAGGGGCGGCCAAAACGACGCGCACTGACCCGTGCAGGGAACCTGCCTCCCGCCGTTCGTCAACGTGTACAGCGTCATGCCTTTGCCGTCGACGAGCACGGAGCCGAACTTCGCCGTGCTCGCGGTCAGCACCACCGGCGTCGACGAGCTGGCGGTCTTCTTCGTCGTCGGCGACGTTGGTGATGACGTCGAGGTCGGCGCGGACGGTTGCGCGGAGGGCGTGACACTTGTCTTCGACGATCCGCAGGCCGCGAGGGTGATCAACGCGGAGAGGCCGAGCGCGTACTTCTTCATCTGCATCGATCGAGATACGGATCCAGACGCCCGGGAGTTCACGTGAGCCCTGATCATGGCCGACTCAGCCGGCTGAGCCGCGCCGCTGGCGCCGGCGGTCGCGCGAGCC
>JALYLU010000463.1 GCA_030774075.1 Actinomycetota bacterium
GGCGGATGGCGAAGGGCGAGGGCACGTTGTCGGCCTCGATGGTCAAGGCGTATGTATGTCGCGCCGCGGAGTGGGTCACCCGGGAGGCAATGCAACTTCACGGCGGAATGGGCTACGCCGAGGAGTTCCCGGTCTCACGCTTCTTCGTCGACGCCCGCGTGCTCTCGATCTTCGAGGGTGCGGACGAGACCCTCTGCCTGCGGGTCATCGCGCGGCGGCTCGCCGAGAACGCGCTCGCGACGTCCTGACGCCGGGCGCGACACGCCGGTCGGCACGAGTCGCGCGACGAGCGGCGGACCGGGCTCGAGCGAAACGAGGCGGGCGCCCGCCCGAGCGGCGAGGTCGGGGACGAACGGCGCGAGCTCGTCGACAATGTGTGTCAGCGCCTGCACGAGGGCGGCAACGGTCGGGCGCGCCTCGAACGGGTCCAGGGCCCACGGCGTCGCGCGCTCGATGTACCGGTTGGTCTCGCCGACCAGAGCCAGGATTGCCTCGGTCGCCCGCTTGAGGTCGAGCACGTCGAGCGCGGCCGCGACCTGCGTCGACATCTGCGAGCAGGCCGTGAGAAGGGGCCGAGCGTCGTCGGCCGGGACGGAGTCCCGCGCGTCGTCGCGTGCGGCCAGCGCGACCACCCGCTGCACGAGGTTCCCGATTCCGTGGGCGAGGTCTCGGTTGACGGTCGCGACGAGTCGATCTTCGGAGAAGTCGGTCTCGCCGACGCGCGGGACTTCGCGGGCGAGCCACCACCGCAGCGCGTCCGCGCCGTAGCGCTCGATCAGCGCGTTCGGGTCGACCACGTTGCCGAGCGACTTGCCGATCTTGCGACCGCCCGCGGTCAGATAGTCGTGCACCAAGATCTCGTCCGGAAGCGCGAGGCCCGCCGACAGGAGGATCGCGGGCCAGATCACCGCGTGGAAACGCAAGATGCCCTTGCCGATGACGTGCCTTCGCGTACGCGCCTCGTTCCAACGTGAGAAGCCGGGCGCGCTGACGTAGTTCGCGAGCGCGTCGAACCACACGTAGACGAGCTGCCCGGCATCGCCCGGCACGGGAATGCCCCACTCGCCGACCCGGGCGCGCGGCCGCGAGACGCTGAGATCGCGCACCTCGCCCGCCAGGAAGCCGAGCACCTCGTTGCGTCGTGCGGGCGGCTCGATGCGCAGCCTCCCGTCGGTGATCAACGCCCGGATCGCCGGCACGTAGCGCGACAGACGGAAGAACCAGTTCTCCTCCACGACGGGTTCGAGCGCGGTGTCGTGCTCGGCGCAGGCCGTCTCGCGGAATTCCTCACACCCGGTGCAATACCAGCCCTCGTATCGCGACCGGTAGAGATCGCCGCGGCGCTCGGCGCGGCCCCACAACTCCTCTACGACGGGCCGGTGACGTGGGTCGGCGCTGGTACGGATGAAGTCGTCGTAGGAGACGTTCAGGGCGTCGGCCAGCCAACGGAAGCGTGACGCGTTCGCGGCGACGAACTCCTCGACCGGCCGGTGCGCGGCGGCTGCGGCCTGCACGTTCTTGGCCGCGTGCTCGTCGGTGCCGGTGAGTAGCAGCACGGAACCGCCGTGGGCGCGGGCGTGACGCGCGACCACGTCGGCCTGCACGTATTCGAGCGCATGGCCGAGATGCGGCGCCCCGTTCACGAACGGGATCGCAGTGGTGACGAGCAGCGTGTCCATCGGATCTCCTCCGGGGTCCCATGCGGGATCCGGTCCGATGGACGTGAGCCCGCGCGATCAGAACGTCAGGAGGCTCGACATTCGAAAGCGCAAGCGCGGACTCGTGTTCACGGGGGCCAGCGTACCGGCGCCCTACCCCGGGCTTCTCGACATTCCGGCCCGCTCGCCGCGCGTGACGAACTTGCTCGCCATCTTGCGGCTGGCCTCGTCGATCATCTCGTCGCCGAACATCACCGCGCCCCTGCGGTCGCCCTCGGTCGTGGCCTTCTCGTAGGCCTCGAGAATGTCGAAGGCGCGGTCGAACTGCTCCTGCGTCGGCGTGAACACCTCGTTGATTACCTTCACCTGGTCGGGGTGAAGCGCCCACTTGCCGTCGTAGCCGAGGATCCGGGGGCGCATCGCGTAGTCGCGCAGCTGCTCGAGCTCCCGAACCTTGAGGAACGGACCGTCGATGACCTGCAACCCGTTGGCCCGCCCGGCCATCAGGATCTTGGAGAACACGTAGTGGAAGTGGTCGCCCGGGTACTCGGGGATCTGCACGCCGCCCGTGAGCACCGGCATCTCGGTCGAGGCCGCGAAGTCGGCCGGGCCGAAGATGATGGTCTCGAGGCGATCCGAGGCCGCGCAGATCTCGTCGACGTTGATCAGCCCGCGCGCCGTCTCGATCTGCGCCTCGATACCGACGCGCGACTGGCGGCCCGTCGACTTCTCGATCTGAGTCAACAACATGTCGAGCGCCTGCACCTGCGCGGCCGACTCGACCTTCGGCAGCATCAGCTCGTCGAGCCGTTCCGAAGCACCTTCGACGATCGCGATGACGTCGCGGTAGGTCCACTCGGTGTCCCAGGCGTTGACGCGCACGCAGAGCACGGTCTCGCCCCAGTCGAGGTCGTTGATCGCCTTCACGACCTTGTCGCGCGCGGCCGGCTTCTCCATCGGCGCGACCGCGTCTTCGAGATCGAGGAACACCATGTCGGCGCCCAGGCCGGGCGCCTTGGCGAGCATCTTCTCGCTCGAGCCCGGCACCGAAAGACACGAGCGGCGAGGCAGGTTGCGACTGCGTTCAGACATGGCCGAAGGGTACCGTGCCCCCATGGCGACGCTCCCAACCCGCACCCTCCAGGAGCTGGCCGAGGGGGTGTGGGTATGGCTGCAGCCGGGTGGCGAATCGGGCGTGAGCAATGCGGGGGTGATCGCCGACGACGACGGCCTGACCGTCGTCGACACGCTCATGGTGCGCTCGCAGTGGGAACCGTTCGCGGCCGCGGTCGCCCGGCTCCGGCGTCCGGTCCGGCGTCTGGTGCTCACGCACGCACACGTCGACCACGTCGGCGGCACCCGCGCGTTCCCGATGGCGTCGGTACTCGGATCGCCGCAGACGAGCGAGCTCCTCGACGGCGAGATGCCGGTCGCGGCCTACAAGTCGTTCATGCCCGCGTTCAAAGCCGAGTTCGACGAGCTCGCCGAGCTCGGCACGCGGCCGGTGACCCATCTCGTGACCGACGCCGCGGAGCTCACGCCGCGTATCGAGGTGCTGCCCGCGACGGGTCATACTGCGGGCGACGTCATGGCACTCGTCGCGGATGTCGACGTGCTCTTCGCCGGCGATCTTTGCTTCTTCGGGGTGACGCCGCTCGCGTTCCAGGGTGACTGCGCGATGTGGGCGGACGTGCTCGACGCGGTCGCCGATCTCGCGGAGACGATCGTGCCGGGTCACGGTCCGGTCGGTGGCGAGGCCGAGGTCCGCCAGCTCCAGCAGTACCTGCGTCATTGCGTCGCGGGCGAGATCCCACCGGGTCCGTGGGACCGTTGGCCCGAACGCGACCCCCGCGACGCGATCAACATCCAACGCGCGCAGCTGCTCGCCGAGGGACGCGACGAGATCCCGCCCGCGATGTTGCGCGCACTCGGCGCCTGACCGGCGCCCGAAGTCAACCGAGACGGTCGTGCAGGAACGCCACGGTCGCCGCCCAACACTTGGCTGCCAGACCCGCGTCGTAGGTTCCGAGGGGGTTCTCCTCGTTCAGGAACGCGTGCCCGGAGCCGGCATGGATCTCCAATTCGACGTCCTTGCCCATGTCGCGCAGCTGACGCTCGAGCTCTCGCACCGCGTCGGGCGGGAAGAAGTCGTCGCTGGCCGCGAAATCCCCGCGGACCGGGGCGGTGAGGCCGGACCAGTCGGGAGCGCTGTCGCCGAGGGGTGCGCCGTAGTAGGGCGCGGCCGCGCCGATCTTGTCGCCTTGCTGCGCCGCGACCAGCAACGTGAGCATGCCACCCATGCAGAAGCCGACCACGCCGACCTTGTCTCCCCGCACCGCCGAGTGGCTCCTGAGGAAGTCGACCGCGCCCCCCGTGTCGCGGGCCACGCGATCCATCGGCATGGTGGACATCAGGTGGCCGGCCTTGTCCATCTCGGTGTGTTCCGCGATGTCACCGTGATACAGGTCGGGCGCGAGCGCGACGAAGCCGTCGGCAGCGAGGCGATCGCACATCTTCTTGATCTGGGGCACGAGTCCCCACCATTCCTGGACCACCAAAACACCCGGCCCGGCTCCCGAGGCCGGAAGCGCGAGATATCCGTGCGCGGTGTCGCCGTTGCTCGCGAAGCTGACCATCTCTCCCACGGGCCCGGAGCCTAAGACGGTGGTCGTTCGCGAGCCAGACACGACATGCGACTAGCTTCACAAGGTCCCGTTCGGCCGCAGCGAGGGAGTCATAGGAAGGTGCGGACGCAGTGGAGGCG
>JALYLU010000464.1 GCA_030774075.1 Actinomycetota bacterium
CTCCGATGCAGGTTCGCAGTTCACCAGCATCCGCTACGGCGAACGACTCGCGGAGATCCATGCGGTGCCGTCGATCGGCAGCGTCGGTGACAGCTACGACAACGCGCTGGCCGAGGCGGTGAACAACCTCTACAAGACCGAGCTGATCTACGGCCCGCAACAACACGGGCCGTGGAAGACGATCGTCGATGTCGAGCTCGCGACGCTCGGCTGGGTGCACTGGCACAACACCCAGCGGCTGCACGGCTACCTCGGTGACATCCCACCCATCGAGTTCGAAGCCACCTATCACGCCACCCAAGAGAGCGTCTCAGAGCCGATCAGCGCGACCGACACCCCGGCGACGCGATCCAATCGTGTCTCAGCGCACCTGAGCGACCGCGACGAACTCGACACCAACGGACGAAGCGGACCAACCTTCACCGACACGACCACCCGCGAAGCGATTGGAATCCAATAACCCGAGCCTCCACCACACCCAGGGCGATTCATCGTGTGAGGCCTCATCAGGTTGTGTTTGGGATCGGCGTGCTGGTCGCACTGTTCACGCTCGCGAGTGGGGTCATGCCCGCGCTGACACACTGGGGCGACGCTTCGCATGTCCGCCGTGAGGTGTTCGTCAACGTGCCGACGGCGATGAAGGTCGCCTTCTACGCGGCGGTGACCACGATGCTGCTGTTGGTCGGGTGGTTGGCGTCGTTGCGCGTCCGCAACTACGAGCGGGGCCAGCCCGACGATCGGCGCACAACGCGCAAGAACGCCAAGCGACGCTTCCGCGAGTACCGAGCCGGCGTGTTGATGCAGACGCTGTTGCGCGACCCCGCTGCGGGCCTCATGCACTCGTTCTTATATTTCGGGTTCGTCGGGCTGTTCATGGTGACGGTCGTGCTCGAGGTCGATCACCAGATGCCGGACGCGTTGAAGTTCTTGCACGGCCGCACGTACGAGGCATTCAAGGCGGGGGCCAATGCAGTCGGGATCCTGTTCTTGATTGGGGTGGTGTGGGCGATCATGCGCCGTTACGTGCAGCGTCCGTATCGCATCCGCATCAAGACCAGGCCCGAGGACGCGCTGATCCTCGGCACGCTCCTCCTCGTCGGACTCACTGGTTTCTTCGTGGAAGCGGCGCGTATCGCGACCGAGCACAAGCCCGCGTTCGAGAAATGGTCATTTGTCGGCTACGTCCTCGCCAATCTGATCGACACTTGGCCGACCCACACGCTCCTGCTCGTGCACCGTTGGCTGTGGGGTGTGCACGTGATGGCGTTCCTCGTGTTCCTCGCGATCCTGCCCACCACGAAACTGCGCCACATGTTCACCTCGCCAATGAACATGTATATGAGCGATCGCGAGCGGCCCAAGGGCGCGATGAAGCCGATGCCGAACCTGATGGAAACCGACCTCGAGAGCTTCGGTGCGGTGAAGGTCGAGGACTTCACGTGGAAGCAGCTGTTCGACACCGACGCGTGCACCGTGTGCGGGCGTTGCACGTCGGTGTGTCCCGCGCACGCGACCGGTAAGCCACTCGACCCGCGCGAGATCGTGCTGAAGATCGGCGAAGTGATGGCCGCGACCGGCGACCCGGTCGTGTCACCGCCGGTCGGTATCGACCCCGAGATCACGATCGGTGCCAACAGCGTGTTCGAGCGCATCACGCCCGAGGAAATCTGGGCGTGCACGAGCTGCAAGGCGTGCGACGAGATCTGCCCGGTGAACATCGAGATCCTCGACAAGATCCTCGACATGCGTCGCTACCTCACGCTGATGGAGAGCGACTTCCCGACTGAGCTCGGCAACACGTTCCGCTCGATGGAGAACTCGGGTAATGCGTACGGCCTCAATCAGGGTGATCGGGGCGACTGGGCCGCGTCGTTGGAGGGTGTCGAGATCGTCGAGGCGGGATCGCCGTTCGAACACGAGTACCTCTTCTTCGTCGGGTGCGCCGGCAGCTTTGACGACCGCAACAAGAAAACGAGTCGCGCGCTCGCCAAGCTGCTGCAGCGCGCGGGTATCGACTTCGCGATCGTCGGTCCGAGCGAGATGTGCAATGGCGACCAGGCCCGCCGCGCCGGCAACGAGTACATCTTCCAGATGCTCGCGATGCAGAACGTGGAGACGTTCAACTCGATGGGCGTCACCAAGATCATCACCCAGTGCCCGCACTGCTTCAACGTGATCAAGAACGAATACCCGCAGCTCGGCGGCAACTACGAGGTGATGCACCACAGCCAGCTGCTCGACGAGCTCGTACGCGACGGTCGGCTGTCGCTCGCCGGCGCGTCACTCGAGGAGCGCGTCACCTATCACGACTCCTGTTACCTCGGGCGCCACAACGACGTGTACCTCGCACCCCGGCGAGTTGTGGGGTCACTGGCCGGCATCGACCTTGTCGAGATGCCACGCAACGGCACGAAGGGCATGTGCTGCGGTGCCGGGGGCGCGCGCATGTGGATGGAGGAGAGCACCGGTAAGAAGGTCAACACCGAACGCAGCCAGGAGGCGATCGCTACCGGCGCGACTCGCATCGCGGTGGCGTGCCCGTTCTGCTATGTGATGCTCGACGACGGCGTCAAGGGCGAAGACAAGGACGAAGAAGTCCGCGTGCAAGACATCGCAGAGATCCTCTGGGAAGCGATCGAGAACTCGGGCGCTCAGCCCGCGGCCGGCGACAATTAGGAGCGAGTCTGTCGAGAGACCGGCACGACCTCGACATCCCCGTCGCCAGGGAGGAGGTGAGGGACAACCTCGCGCAGCAGTTCGATCGCGAGCTCGGGAAGGCGCGAACGCCTCCCTCTGCGGCCATTTCGCGCCCGTTCCGCCGAACCTGCCCAGGTTGCGGTGTCGATGACATCTTCGCCTGGTGTCAGCTGCCACCGATAGCTGCGGATGACGTCGGGAGAAACCGTCGACGGCGCAGGCCCAGGCAGATCTTCAGGGGCGTGATCGGCGTCTGTGCCCATCGCGTGGCTCCTGACCTTGTGGGTGCCGAAAACTCGTCCGGGCATCCTGAGCAGGCGTCTCGCGCGACGTGATCGGATCAGTCGCGGCTCCGCCCGTCCGCCCTGAGCTCGCCGGAGCTCCGACGAACACCTCGGACCGCTGAAGCCGCGAGTACTGCGAAACGGTTCGATCCCTGGGTCCATCCGCCCCGATCGGGCGAGGTGCCGAGCGCGTCAGCGACAGGACGATTCGGGTGGATCGCGCAGCACGGTTATCCATCACACCATGCGGCTCCGGCAAAGCCGCAGGTCAGCGATCCGGACGAGTTTTCGGCGCCCACAAGATCGCGAGTGCACCCCGCCTGGTTCTTAGGTTCGGAGCTGTTCGACGGCTCGAATCGAGGAGGCAAGCGGGGTGCGGAACAAGAGCGTATGGGAGCACGCGTGCGGACTGACAGCCACAATCGTTGAGCGTGTCGATTTCGATGAAGGTGCGCAGGCAATCGTGGTGTCGGTGCGGCCGGTCGCGAGGGCTCGGAGTCGGTGCGGTCGTTGCGGTCGTCGTTCGCCGCGCTAATGACCTCGGGGACGGGCGTCGGCGGTGGCGGGCGTTGGATTTGGGCACGACGAAAGTGTTCGTCGAGGCGGCCGCGCCTCGCGTTCGGTGCCGATCGCATGGTGTGACGGTCGCGGCGGTGCCGGCGTGTCATGGCGCGGGCCATGCCCGCGACTTCGACGATCTGGCCGCTTGGTTGGCGGTCCGCACCTCGAAGAGTGCGGTGATGGACCTGTTGCGGGTGGCGTGGCGGACGGTCGGGTCGATCGTGACGCGCGTCAACGCTGACGGCGACCGCGCCGCTCGGGCAAAACCGCAGGTCAGCGATCCGGACGAGTTTTCGGCACCCACAGGCGACGGTGGTGGCATCGACCTTTCGGCGCAGATCCGTCGAGCCCCACGCGCCGAAAAGAGCCACGCCGGCCGCGGTGGCGTCGCTGCCGGCTTCAGCTGCCTCGCAGAGGACTGAACTGGCCCTCGGTCGGCTCCGCGCAGCAGAACCACGGTTCGGTGAGCCGTGGCCTCCCTTCGAACGATGCGGCGAGGATGAGCTCGGGAGCGCCGACCGCGGCGCGCACCGCGAGATAGGTGTCGGCGATCGACGCGCCGGCGGCGACGCGTTCTTCGACCAGCGCGGCGAGCTGGAGGTGGAGCGCGTCGATGCTGGGCTCGGTGGAAATCCAGGTGTAGCTGAGGCGCTCGGCGTCGTAGGGGCCGAGCACCGGCGCGAGGTCGGGGTGGTCGAGCAGCAGCGACCCCTTGGGCAGCAGCAGCCGGATCGTGTACTGCACCGGGTCGACGTTGCCGACGAGGTCGTGGTCGGCGACGAAGTCGAGGAGGTCGCGCACGCCGTCGAGTGTCGTCCAGGGGGTGAACGGCAAGAACGACGGGCGTACCTC
>JALYLU010000465.1 GCA_030774075.1 Actinomycetota bacterium
CCCACACCGCGCTGAGCTCCACGATCCCTATCCGAAGATCGGGGTGACGCTCGAGCGCGCCGTTCAAGATGAGGTCGGTGCACGCGAGCGCGGCCGCGGTCCATAGGAACACCGAGTCGAGCGTCGACACGAACGCGTCGGCCGGATCCGTGTACCACGCATCGGCGAAGGGCCGTCGCTGATCGGCCACGTGGAACACCGGACGCAAACCGTGCTCGACGAACGCGCGCCACACCGGGTCGTGATCGGTGTGCGAGAGCGGCCGCCCGTCGACCAGCGCGGGTGCCACCATCGCGAGCCGGACGCCGTCGCGTTCCAACCGCGCGAGCTCGGCGAGAATCCACCGCTCGTCGCGCAGCGTGACGTGCGCGACCGGGTGCACCTTGCCCCTTCCGTCGATCGCGACGGACGCGCACCAACGATTCCACGCGGTCATGTTCGCAGTGAGTGCGCCCAGGTCGGCATCGAGCGTGCGCTCCCACAGCAGCCCGAAGTTGGGGAACACGACGGCCTCGTCGACACCCATCGCCGCGAGCCGCTCGGCGCGTGCGGCCGCGTCCCAGTAGTCGCGCGGCAGCTCGTCGTCGTAGCGCGTCTCCGGCGGGAGCCCGGCGCGTATGCGCTCGTGCAGCGTCCCGAGCGCGGAGGTCTGCCCCGGTCGTTGCACGTCCGCCGGCTGCAGCCTCCGGCCGCGCCAGGTCAACCACGGATACCCGAGCGCGTCGTCGTCGATGCGCAGCGCGTCTTCCCGCCGACCGGGGTCGATGTGATCTCGCCACATCGCGCGGGGCTCGTAGAGGTGTTGGTCGGAGTCGACCACGGGAGCCATATCCGCATTGTTCCCCTAACCTGACGTCGATGTCACCCCGGCCCGATTTCGACCTCGAAGGCGACGCGTACCGCCGGCGCATCCGGATCGTCACGCTCGAGCCCGGGTGCGTCGAATCCGACCTCGAGGACGATTTCCACCACTTCGTGATCACGCTGCGTCACGACGGCGAGCGGGTCGAGTCGGTCGACGCGCAATCACTGCGCTGGCCGTGGGCGACCTGCCCGGACGCCGCCCTGCCCCTGAAGAAGCTGGCAATGATGCCGCTCGCCCGGCGATTCACCGCGGCCGGACGCTGGACCGATCCGAAGCAGAACTGCACACACCAGTTCGACGCCGCCTGCTACGCGATCACCCACGCCGCGTGGCAGCGGCCCGAACGCGTGTACGAGCTCGAGGTTCCACGGCGCGATCCCGAGACGGGCTCGTCCCGCTGCCGGCTGTGGGTCGACGGCGCGCTCGCACTCGACTGGGAGATCCGTTGGGGCGGCATCGTCGGCGCCGTCGCGCCTTTCGACGCCGCACCTTGGAAAGGCGGCTTCATGCGCTGGGCCGACGAGACCCTCCCGGAGGACGACGCCGAACGCGCCATCACGTTGCGGCGCGCGTGCGACATCGGCATGGGTCGCGGAATCGACCTCGACGCCATCGCGGTCGCGAGCGATCTCCCGCCGACGATGGCGGGCGTCTGTCACACGATGCAGCCGGGTGTCGTCGAGGTCGCGTTCCGGCACGCGGGTTCGATCCGTGACTTCGCGCGCACGCCGGAGCTCATCGGCGGAGACGACGTCACGTCGTGAACGCGGCGACACCGACGATCGGCGCCGACAGCACCCGGTCGGCGAGGCTGCCGAGGAACGCCCGGTTCGAGAAGTCGAACACGCCGCCGTCGGAAGCGACCATCAGGTAGCCGTTGCCGTAGGCGACGAGACCGTCGACCGGCCGGTTCAGCGTGACGCTGCCCATCGAGCCAAGGAACGGCGCCGAGAACGCGAACACCCCGCCGTCCGACGCGACCAACCAGTAGCCGGCGTTGTCGAGCGTGGACGCGATCCCGACGACCGGCTGGTTCAGGTGGCGTCCGCCCATCGATCCGCGGAACCTCGCATCGCCGAACGCGAAGACGCCGCCGTCGCTGCCCACCATGTAGTAGCCGAGTCCGGTCGGCGTCGCGGCCGAAGCCACGATCGGACCGTTGAGGTGCACCGACCCGAGATCGCCGTGGGTGCGCGCATCGCCGTACGCGAAGACCCGCCCGCGGTTCGAGAACAGCCAGTACCCGGAACCGGTGGGCGTTGCCGAGATCGTCGTTATCGCCTCGAGGCCCTCCAAGAGCGGCGCGCCACCGAACCTTGGTGCCGCCCCGCTCGTGAAGACGTGGCCCTGCGGGTCGACGATCCAGTAGCCGCTCCCGTCGCGCTCGGGTGTGATCGCAACTGCGACCGAGGTCGCACGGGCGGCCGCGAATGCCGAGCCGAAGTTGTAGACGTTCGCGTCGAGGCCGAGCATCCAGTAACCGACCTTGCCCAGTGTGAGCACCGGGGCAAACGAGAGATCGGGAGCGACGTCGTTCTGGGGCGTGCCGCTGTCGTAATCCATGATCACGGACCACCGGAATTGCCTGACGCCCGGGATGCAGCCGACTGGGAACCTCGCGAGGTAGTCGTGCGTCGCGGTGTAACTGGCAACGCCGGCGCAGAACACGAATTCGTCGGAATAGCGCTCCATCACCGCGTGCAGATTGCCTGCGCTGTCGGCGTCGACGACTGCGAAGTCGTCGGGTGTGCCATCAAGATTCGTGTCGAGGAACCACTCGACATGGGTCGGCCGGGTCTTCCAGTTCACGTCGGTTCTCGGGTCGACCGGTGTCTTGACGTGCACCGAGAAGGCGTAACCCGCGGCGTCGGTGCCCGCGCCGGCCGTCACGATGTCGCCGCGCGTGTCTGCGACGTCGCCGACCGCGTCGTGGACAAATTCGGTCGGCACCGTGCCCGACTGGAAGCCCGACGCGGGCGGTGCGCTCACTGCGACGCTTGCGACGGCCACTGCGACCGCCGCCAGGATCACGACGAGCGGTCGACGTTTCCTCACGAGGGCCGCAGCACCGCGTCGGCGAATCGCTGCATGGCCTCGACCGCCTCGGGCGAGCGGCGCCACGGCGACACGATCATGCGCGTCACCCCGGCGTCTTCCCAACGCCGAACCTCGTCAACCGATGCAACCGGACCTCCGAGCACGACTTGGAACGGCTGAGTCTCGCGCCCGTACTCGAGGAGCAGGGCGCGGAGTGCCCCGACCTGGGACGCGGCCGACTCCAGCGAGTGACCCATCCCGATCCAGCCGTCGCCGAGCCGCGCCGCGCGCCGCAGCGCGGCCTTCGACTCGCCCCCGACGAGGATGGGCGGCCAGGGCTTCTGAGGCGGTTTCGGTTCGAACACGACCTCGTCGAACGAGAAGAACTCTCCGTGATGCGAGATCGTCTGCTCGGTGAAGAGACGCTTGCAGACCGCGACCGCCTCGTCGACCCGTCGGCCGCGCGTCGCGAAATCGAGTTGCGCGGCGTCCCACTCCTCTTCGAGCCACGACGCTCCGATCCCGAACTCGAACCTGCCGTTGGACAGGAGATCGACCGTCTGCGCACCGCGAGCCGAGGTGAACGGATGCCGCAGCCCGATGTTGAACACGTGAGTGCCGAGCCGTACCCGTTCCGTGCGGCCCGCCAGGAAACCGAGATATGCGAACGCGTCGAAGATCGGCGCGTCGGGAGGAACGGGTGGATGGGTCTCGCCCGGATGCGGCGAGCGCGACATCGTCCGCGTGAAGACAAGATGCTCCGGGAGCCACACCGACTCGTAACCGAGCTCCTCGGCCGCGAGCGTCGCGTCGAGATGGAAATGGGGATTGAGCGCGCCGAGCGCTACGCCGAATTTCACGAGACGGCTTCTTCGCCCGCGGTGACCCAGCTGCCGTCGAGCGCTCTCCCCCAGCCGCCGGCGGCGAGATTTCCGCCGTCGACGTGGATGGTGGTGCCGGTGACGAAACGCCCGAGATCGGACGCGAGGAAAATCACGGCCCCGGCAACGTCGTCGGCGTGGCCCGCGACCGGCAGAGGCGTCTTCACGCGGACGTCGCCGCCGATCCCGGGTGTCGGGATGACGTCGGGCGCGATGCAGTTCACCCGTATGCGGCGATCGCCGAGCTCGAGTGCGAGCGACTTGGTGAGGCTGACGAGCGCGGCCTTCATCGCGCTGTAGATCGCGAACCCCGGCGCGGCGCGGTGCGCCTCGATCGACGTGACGTTGATCATCGAGGCCCGGCCGTCGGTCGGCATGAGCGGAACCGCGGCCCGGACGAACTGCGTGACGCTCGTGAAGTTCTCGCGGACGAGGGAATCCTGGCCCTTGTCGTTGACGTCGAGGAACGCGGCCCGGAACCCGCCGCCCGCGTTGTTGACGAGCACGTCGATCCGCGGGAGCGCACCGACCCAATCGCGAACGGCCTCGGCGTCGCGGACGTCGAGTACCGCGGTTAC
>JALYLU010000466.1 GCA_030774075.1 Actinomycetota bacterium
GAGACGACGTCCGGATCGGCGGTGGCGCGGCCACCATCCAGCAGTACCTCCGCGCAGGACTGATCGACGAAATGCACCTTGCGATCGTGCCCATCCTGCTCGGCCGCGGCGAGCGGCTCTTCGACCACCTCGATGGCGGCCCCGACGGCTACGAATGCGTCGAGTTGGTCAGCTCCCCCGCCGTCGCGCACGTCCGCTTGTCGAAGACGCCGACATAACCGCCCGTACCTCGGGCCAGATCCTGACGGAGTTCGTCGATCGGTATCGGACGCCTCAGGAGGAAGCCCTGCATGGTTCCGAACCCGAGCGCCCGCAAGTCTTCGAACTGCTCAATTGACTCGACGCCCTCGGCAACAACGTCCAGATCCAGCTTCGATGCCATCTCGACGATCGAGCGAAGAATCTCACGACCGCACCGTCGCGCGAATTGCGCCGTGAGGACGCTGTCGACCTTGAGCTCGCTCCAAGGGAACTGGCTGAGACTCTCGAAGGTCGAGAAGCCCGTCCCAAAGTCGTCGAGGGACAATCGAATCCTGTGGGCGGAGAGTCGCTCGAAATGGCTCTCGAGTTGATCCGAGTCGTCGAGCACGAGCGATTCCGTGACCTCGAGACAAAGTCGCGACGCGGGCAGGCGTGATTCGGTCAGCGCCGCGACAACAGTGTCGACGAAGCAAGGATCGCGAAGTTGCGCGACGGAGACGTTGACCGACACGCGGGGCCCCTCGGTCGGCGATCGTCCCATGGTCGCGGCATCGCGACACGCCGCGCGCAGGACTTGCCGGCCCAGGAGTTCGATCAGTCCGCTGCGCTCTGCGACCGGCACGAAGACCGACGGTGGAACATCACCCCGAGTTGGGTGATGCCAGCGGGCGAGCGCCTCGACTCCGATGATCCGCCTCGACGTGGCCAGGTACTGGGGCTGGTACGCGAGAGAGATCTCTCGTTGTTCGACCGCGCGCGATAGGTCCGACAACAGCCGGAGCTCCTCTCGTGCTGCACGGCCCAGCTCAGACGTGAACACGACCGCGGGAAGGTGCTGTTCGAGCGCGGACCGAGCGGACGCCTCGGATTCTGTCAGCAATTCCTCGGCGTCGTCGCTTCGTACCGAGACGCCAACGACGAACCTGGGCGCGAGTTGTCCCGGCGCCCGCGAGGCTCGAGCGGTGTCGTCGATCGCGGCGCGCACGAGCTCGGCGGCATCGGTCATCGACGCATGCGGCTCACACCGGCCGGCGAGCACGAACGATGCGTTCCCGAGCGCACCGACGAGATGCAAGTCGGCGAGTCGAAGCACGGCTTTCTCCACCTGGGCGCCCAGCCTCTCACCCGCCGCGGTTCCCGCCGCGGCGACGAGCGGGAGCTGCTGGAATTCCACGACGGCGCACATCACCCTCGCATCGCTCGCGAACATCGACTCCAATCCGGCGACGATGCGAGTGCGAGGCGACGACCGGCACGCGACGCGCATCCGACGGTGAGTGGCACAAGCGGTCGCGACATGAATCCGTAGGTCGTTGACTCTGAACGGTTTCACAAGATACGCGAGCGCACCTCGGGTGAGCGCCGCCTGTGCCACGTCGAGATCGTCCGTGCCGGAGATCATCGTCGCGGCAGTCTCCGGCCATCGTTGTTGGAGCTCGTCGAGGAGAGCCAATCCGGACTCGTCTCGCAGTGCGACGTCGATGAGAACCAGATCGAAGGGCTCTCGATCGAGGAGACTCGCGGCGGATGCGAGGTCGTGCGCGACGGCACACGTCGCCATGCTCTCGAGGGTCCAGCACGCGACGCGGCACAGCTCATGGTCGTCGTCCACGACGAGAATTCTCGGCCGGCTCACGCGCTCGACTCGACGACGGGCGCCGACGTCATCGCAGCTCGCAGCGCCGAGAACATCTGCGTATTGGTGAATGGCTTGCGCAGAAGCGTGACCGTGCTCGGAATCGTCGAATCGTCGTCGCTTCGCGAGTAGCCGGACATTGCGACGATGCGGGTTTCCGGTCGCGTCGCCTCGAGCCGCTCGATGAGGGCGAGACCGGACATCCCCGGCATCACCAGGTCGGTAAGGACGAGGTCGAATGACGCTCGCTCGATCGTCTGCAACGCGTCCGTCGCCGTCGCGACCGGCGTGACCTCGAACCGTCGTCGTTCGAGCAAGTGGGCGAGCGCGGCCCGCACCGCACCCTCGTCCTCGACGAGGAGGAGCCGCACACCGCGACCATCGATGTCATCGTCGAAGGTTTCGGGGGTGCCGACAGTGCTCGCGGCCGCGTGGCGCGGGAAGGCGATCTCGAAGGTCGTGCCCTGACCGGGCTGAGAACAGACGCTGATCTCTGCACCGACAGATTCGGCGATGGTACGAACTGTGGCCAGCCCGAGCCCGGTGCCTTTGCCCGGATCCTTGGTCGTCACAAAGGGATCGAAAATGCGATCGCGCACGTCGGGGTCGATTCCCGTCCCGGTGTCGGTCACACTGAGAAGAACGCGCTCGGCGGACGTGTCCTCGGCATCGGTCCGCACCGCGATCCACAGCACGCCTCCCTCCGGCATCGCATCACGTGCGTTGAGTGCGAGATTGAGGATCACCTGTTCGAGGTGCGTGGGATCGGCGAAGACGTCGCAGGACTCCTCGGGAGTCGTGAGCTGTAACTGCACATCCGCGCTCAGCGTGCGGCGAAGCAGCGACTCGATGCCCAGCACCACCTCGGCGAGATCAACCGACCTCGGCGCGGTGGAGTCGCGGTGCGCGAACGTCAAGAGCTGGCGCGTCAGCGCGGCCCCGCGCTGCGCCGCGCGCTCGATCTCCTGTCGGTACTCCTCGGGTCGACCACTCGACACCTCGCCCTCGAGCAGCTCGGCCGACGCTTGGATCGCCGCCAAAATGTTGTTGAAGTCGTGCGCGACCCCGCCCGCCAGGCTTCCCACGGATTCGAGTCGCTGTGACCGGCGCAACGCCTCCTGCAGCTCGGCCTCGCGCAGTTGGTTCTCCCATTCCTCGGTCACGTCGCTGAGCGAACCCAACAAGGCGCCGGGTGCATCATCGGCCGTGCTCAGCGGTGAGAAGCGAAGCCGGACGAATCGATCTCCACCATCCACCGAGGTCATGCGCAATGTGGTCTCGAGGATCTGATCGTCGTCGAGCTGACGGAGCCGGTCGAACTGGGCGTCGGCGTCGTCGCGATCGTCGGGATGAACCAGCTGAAGAAGCCCACCGGGCGCCCGCAGCTCGTCGATCGGATGGCCGAGGAAGGCGGCGCGATTCAGGACTTGGCAGGCGCCTTCGTCGATGTCCAGCAGCGCGATCGCGTCCGGTGAGTCTCGGAGCATCGCTTGAACGCGCGCCTGCGAGGCGCGCAGCTCGGCCTCGACTCGGCGCTGCTCCTCCATCGCCAGGTCGAGCGCGCGGTTCTCGGTCTCCAGAACACCAACCGCGTAGTTGCGACGTACGACAGTCCGCGCAACGACGGCTGCGACCAGCGTCAGGAGGAGACCCACGAAGAGCGTGACCAAGGGCAGCTGTGTGCCGGCGAAGGCATTCGTCCCTCGATCTGCGGCGACGAGCATCGAGAACTGTTGACCTCCCAACACGACACGGCCACTCCACCGAGTCATCCCCGATGTGGACGCGACGTTGCCGAGCACCATGTCGGTCGAGCGCGTGCCCGATCCCGCGACGAGCGCGAATGAAGCTCCGACATCCGACGCGGCGGGGAGCGTGATCTGGAGAAAGATCGCACTGCCCGACGCGAGTGTCGAAGCGAAACCGAGGTCGAATGACGTGCGCCCGCGGTGATGCCCGATCAGCGTCGCGCCGCCATCGGCTGCCAACGCGGCCGGGGCCTTTCCCTTCAGGAGTGTCGTATCACCGACCGAGGTGAGCCTCCCGCGGAACCCGCCACCCCCGTCGACGAGGGCGATACCCGCGAGGCTGGAGCTCGACGCGACGTCCGGGCCGAGCACGGTGACGAAGCGCTTGGGATCGCCACCCGATGCCGCGACGACTCCGCTCGCCGTGGCCAGCACCTGATCGACGGCCGATGACAGTTGCTGCACAACGAGAAGCGCCGCGTTCGCGGGTCGATCGATTCGTTGGCGGTTGAGGCGGGTGACAACGTCCCGGGTGATGACGTACGAGGAGGTGGTCAGCGCGAGTCCGATCGCAACGATCGTGACGCACGCCCTTGCGACTCGTCTTCGCACAGGGAGTGTCTTCGTCATGTCACGTCGGGGACTGGATCGGCCTCGCCCGGCTCACGATGCTGCCACCACCACAGCAGAGCACCAGCACCAACCGCCAAGACGATGAGTACGAGCCACAAGGCCCACAGTGCGCCGTTGTCACCACGGCTCGACCGGCTCGACGC
>JALYLU010000467.1 GCA_030774075.1 Actinomycetota bacterium
GTCCTCACCGACACGCTGCGATTCCTCGAACGCGACGGCGTGATCGAACGCGTGCTCCACGACGGCGAGCACGGCTCGAAGAGCATCGCGTACCAACTCACCGACCTCGGCCAGTCGCTCGCCGATCCCGTCACCGCGCTCTATCGGTGGGGTCAAGAGCATCTCGACGAGGTGCACCGCTCCCAACAAGAAACCGACGCCCTATGGGCACTCGACGTGGCACTTCCGGGTGCGCGCGCCGTGGTCGAGGTGTCCGAAAGCCCGTTGCAGTAGGCGCCCGTGACCGCGTATCCGTATCGGCGTGCAATGCAGCCACCTGGACCATGATCATGCGCCTCGACGCACATCGGTACAGAGCTCGCGTGCAGACCCGTACATCATCTTCGAGCGGCGGCTTCCGTGTCGTCATCTCGAACTGACGCCGTTCAGCGCGCACATGGGTCAGCCTGCGAGGACACCGCCACGAGCACGGCGTTTGCTGACCCGGGGTGCGCAAGCACTTGTCCCTGGTGTGGCCACTTGGATCACCGAACGCGCATCGCACCCCGAGATAGAAAACGGCCCCGGCCGACACCTGCACGTCACGAACTGTTTACGGGACGCGCCATTTGGTTCACGGTTCGTGGGGTATCAGGGGGGTGTCGGCGCGTGGCGATGCCTGATTTCGCGGTCGCTCCTGGGTCGCCGGCGGGAGGTGGAGCAGGTGCGCGACGATCGGGGTGGGGCACGAGCCTGCGGCATCGCCCTTGCGCTTGGCTTTGCGCTCGTGATCTCGTCGTGCGGCGGGTCTACTAGTTCAGCGTCGCGACGCTCGACTTCGACGGCGCGCTCGATAAGAAGCTCCACGCTGAGTGCAGCTGACGCCGCGCGCGGGCGCGTCGTCGCCACGTACAACGCGATGTGGCGCGACATGGCAGTCGCGGCTGCGACCGCGGACTACCAATCGCCGCAGCTCGCACAGCACGCAGCGGGCAACGCGCTCTCGCTGTTGGTCCGCGGTCTCTATACGAATCTGCGGATGGGAGTCGTTGTCAAGGGTCAACCTGTGACTCATCCAACTGTCGCGAGCCTGACGCCGACCAGTGAGCCCACGAGCGCGGCGATCAGCGACTGTTTCGATGACACGAACTCGCTGAACTACAAGGCGACGACCGGTGAGTTGCAGAACAATGTCCCGGGTGGACGGCACCAGACAACCGCGACCGTCAAGGAGACGAACGGTGCGTGGAAGGTCACCGAGCTTCAAGTCGGGGCGGTCGGCACGTGTTGACACGTGCTGTGTTCGTGATCGGCCTGGTGCTTGTTGCGCTGGCAATCGGCGGCACAACCGCGTGGGCCGATGGCCTTAGCAGCGCGGTCGCGTGTCAGCAGAGCAACGCACCGGGGTGCACAGTGACCGTGGGCACCTCAACGGTGGTTCCGGCGGCCGACGCGACGGTGCAAGTGCAGGCAGGAGTGACGAGTGGCGGAACGTGCAGGGACTGGCGTGGAAAGCCGGCGCCATGTACGGATCCGACCTGGGGGTGGATGGGTTCGAACGGCTGCTATTGGCAGGTCGATACCCAGTACCAACCACCGGCTTGGGACACCGCGGATCAACATCCAGGCGAGGCCGGAGCGTGGTTCTTGTTCACCTGTCTGGACAACTTTCCCGGCACGGGCGGTGGGATCGTATGGCTGCCGACGGCCGGTGGTGGCGCTGCGCCCCTGCCCGCACCGGACGTGTTGGCGCGTCAGGCGGTGAATCAGCTCTTGTTGGCGGGACCGCGCATCGAGACGTCACCGCGTGCGGAGCAGTTGGTGAACGTGCCGACCTGGTTGTGGCTCGAGCGGTCTGCGTGGGCGTCGGTCAGTGCCACGGCGTCGGTGCCAGGGGAGTCGGTCACCGCGACCGCGAGCCCGGTGTCGGTCACATGGACGCTCGGCGACGGGACGACGCTCCTCTGCCAGGGTCCCGGAACGCCTTACACGCCCGGCGGTGACCCGAGCGCGGCGTCTCCGGACTGCGGTCACACCTACCGCCGGAGCAGCGCCGGTCAGCCCGGTCTCGTGTTCACGGTGTCGGCGACCCTGACGTGGGGAGTGACGTGGGAGGGCGGTGGTCAGAGCGGCACCCTGCCCGCGCTCACCACAACCAGCACCGCGACGTTGCGCGTTGCCGAGTCGCAAGCGATCAACACGTCCGGGACTGGCACCTAGCGACAGCAGCGAAGCGAGGAGGCGGCGTGGCCACGACGACGACCACAAGGAGCTCACCCGACGGCAAGACGCGCGCGCGTCCATCGCCGCCGCAGTTGCGCTCGTCTGTTGCACTCGCGCGGCGAAGGCAAGTGCCATGGATCGTGCTTGGCGTGTTCCTCGTCGTCGGGTTCGCGCTCATGTTCGCCGTCGTGTCACTCAGGGCCAGCGACACGACTCGCGTCCTCGCGCTCACCCGCTCGGTCAGTGCGGGCCATGTGTTGGACGCGGGCGATCTCAGAGAAGTCCGTGTCTCCGCGGGATCGGGTCTGTCGTCGGTGTCCGCAAGCTCCGGATCGAGCGTCGTTGGGCGCCCCGTTGCGGTACCCCTGGCGGCCGGCGCGCTGCTCACGCCAAGCGCGCTCGGCGCGGCGAGGTCGCTGAACACTGGCGAAGCTGTCGTGGGTCTTGCGCTCAAGCCGGGTCAGTTCCCGCCCGGGCTGACTTCCGGTGACCATGTGCGGGTCGTCGATACCAGCGGCGCCTCGACCGGCACCTCGAGCAGCTCAGCACGCTCCGCGGTCGCGCCCGCGACAGGCATTGTGCTCTCCGCGATCGCCAGCTCGTTGGGCGACGGATCCATCGTGGTGTCGTTGCGAGTGGCGGATGGAGACGCGAACGCGGTCGCGCTGCTGACCAGCGCCGGCCACGCGAGCCTCGTCCTTGTGCCGGCGGGATCCTGAGATGGGCACGCTTGCTGTCGGTTCCGTCCGGTCGTGCGGCGTCACGACGATTGTTGCCGCTCTGGCCGCGGTGTGGCCCGACGACAGGCGCCGTCTTGTGGTCGAGCTCGATCATGCTGGAGGAACCCTCGCCGCGTTGTTCGGCTTGAGGTCCGAACCCGGGTTGGTAAGCCTCGCGGCCGCCGCCCGACGTCGCAGCGATCCCGAGCTCATCAGGGAGCACTGCCAGGAGCTCGCTGACGGTACCGCCGTTCTCGCGGGTCCACCGTCAGCTGAACAAGCGCGAACCGCGCTCGGCCTTCTCGGCCCGCTGCTCGCGCAACTCGACGAACTCGAGTCGGACGTACTTATCGACTGCGGTCGCCTTGATGCAACGTCGATCGCACACGAAGCGTTGGAACGCGCCAACGTGGCGTTGCTATTGGCGCGTCCCCAACTGCCCGACATGCACTGTCTTGCTTCGTGGCTCGAGCGCCGGACGGGAAGTGCCCGTCAGGTCACCGTCGTTCTCGTCGGTGCCGGCCCGTACAAACAGGCGGAGGTGGCCGACGCGCTACATGTCGAAGTGCTCGGCGAGGTGCCCTTCGATCCGGACGGCGTGTTAGCGCTGACGAGCGGCGCCCCGTCTCGCGTACGCGCGCGCTCTCCGTTGCTCCGACACGCGCGGTCGCTTGCCGATGCCATCGTGGAGAAGCTCAGCGCGAGCGAGCCGGTAGCCCGACCTGTTCGCTCCGAGCGAGACGAACGCGCTCCGACGACGGTGCCTATCCACGTTGGGGCAACCGCCCAAGAGGCATCACGAACGTGACCGCCTCTTCCGAGCTGTCAGCTCGCATCCGCGGCGAGGTCCTCGCGCAACTCGGCGAACGGCGACGCAGCGACGAGGCCGCGGGCCGGGCCCCCGTGGCGCCACCCGACGAGGAAGCGCTGGGTCGCCAGCTCATCACCGAAACCCTGGACGGCCACGCCCGAAACGCGCTGGCGGCCGGCCGGCCCGTGCTGTCGGTCGATGAAGAGGACGACATCGCTCAAACCGTGTTCGACGCGTTGTTCAGGCTTCATCGTCTCCAGCGCCTTCTGGATGACCCGATGCTGGAGAACATCAACGCAAACGGCTGCGACAACGTTTGGGTTCGCTACGCGGACGGTCGACGCGAACAGGTGGAGTCGATCGCCGACTCGGATGCAGAGCTCGTCGATCTCCTGCGTATGGCGGCCGCACGACTTGGTATCGGCGAACGCCGCTTCGACCTTGGCTCGCCACGACTCACTCTCCAGCTACCGGACGGCGCGCGCCTCTTCGCCGTCATGGCGGTCGCGGCGCGACCGTGCCTGTCGATTCGCCGCCATCGCTATTTGAAGATCACACCGGACGACCTGATTGGCATGGGAACGCTCGACATCGCGCTGCGTGAG
>JALYLU010000468.1 GCA_030774075.1 Actinomycetota bacterium
GACAAGTACGCCGTCGGCCGCGTCGAACAGCTTCATGCCGGCCACCGTGCCCGGCGCGCCGACGATCGGCACCGCGACACGCGGCAACGGGCTGGCTTCGGTGACGTTCACCGCGCCGGCAAGTAATGGTGGCAGCGCGATCACGAGCTACACCGCGACCTGCACGTCGACCAACAGCGGCGTCTTGGGTTCGAACAGCGGGCCGGGGAGCCCGATCACCGTCACCGGCCTCACCAACGGCAAGACCTACACGTGCAAGGTGACGGCCACCAACGCGGTAGGTACGAGCACGCCGTCGGCCGCGTCGAACAGCTTCATGCCGGCCACGGTGCCGGCCGCGCCGACGAACGCGAAGGCGGTGCCGGGCTCGACGACAACGGCGACGGGACCCTTGACGGTCAGCTTCACGCCGGGCGCGAACAACGGCGCAACGATCACGAGCTACACCGTGACGTGCACGTCGAGCGACGGTGGGGCGTCGGGTTCGAACACCGGGACGGCGAGCCCGATCACCGTCACCGGCCTCACGACCGCCAAGACCTACACCTGCACGGTGACACCCACCAACGCGGTGGGTGCGGGTGCGGCATCGGCGCCATCGTTGCCCGTGATCGTCGGTTCGCCCGCGGCGCCGACGAACGTCAAGGCGGTGCCGGGCTCGACGACAACCGCGACAGGACCGCTGACGGTCAGCTTCACGCCCGGCGCGAACAACGGCGCAACGATCACGAGCTACATCGCGACGTGCACGTCCAGCAACAGCGGCGCGTCGGGTTCGAACACCGGGACCGCGAGCCCGATCACCGTCAACGGCCTCACCACGACCAAGACCTACACCTGCACCGTGACCGCCACCAACGCCCGCGGGACAGGCCTGGCGTCCGGGCCGTCGTTACAGGTGATCGTCGGTTCGCCCGCGGCGCCGACGAACGTAAAGGCCGTGCCGGGCTCGACGACCACGGCCACGGGACCCTTGACGGTCAGCTTCACGCCGGGCGCGAACAACGGCGCCGCGATCTCGAATTACACCGTGACGTGCACGTCGAGCAACGGTGGGGCGTCGGGTTCGAACACCGGGACCGCGAGCCCGATCACCGTTACCGGCCTCACGACCGCCAAGACCTATACCTGCACCGTGACCGCCACCAACACGCGCGGCGCCGGCCTCGCATCCGCGCCATCGTTGCCGGTGATCGTCGGCTCGCCCGCGGCGCCGACGGGCGTGTCCGCGGTCAAGGTCGCGAGTGGTCAGGTCAAGGTGAGCTTCACGGCGGGCACGGACAACGGCAGCGCGATCTCAAGCTTCACCGCGACGTGCACCTCGAGCGACGGTGGTGTGAGCGGCTCGCAGACCGGGCCCGCGAGCCCAATCACCGTCACCAGCCTCACGACCGCCAAGACCTACACCTGCACCGTGACCGCCACCAACACGCGCGGCACCAGCCTCGCGTCCCCATCATCAACGGCAATCGTGGCCTAACGCCGACGGTCTCTTCCGGTTGCCATATGTTTCCGGGCCGACGAGGTTGGCCGCCTCCCGAGGTCGCTTGGCGCAAGACCCGAGGCTGACCGGTCAAACGCGACGAACGTCATGATCCAGGAACGCTACGGGCAGGAGGTAGCGATCAGAGAGGCGGCGGACCCGGCAGCCGTCGTGTGTCGTCTCGGCGACCTCAAATCCGCGACTCCACTCCCCGCGGAAATGACCGCGGATCTCGACGGATGTACCGACCGAGAGCTCCGGTCGCGATGAGTGATCTGAGAGACGTTCCATTGTTCGCTCTCCGCTCACGCGGACCTCGACCGAGGTACCGACCGAGAGCTCCGGTCGCGATGAGTGATCTGAGAGACGTTCCATTGTTCTCCCACCTGTTACGCCGGCGCCCCGGGTCGAGTCGCGCTCTGTGTCGCGACCGTCCGCTCGGGAGATGCGCGTTGCATGATGTCGCAGCGCGCTTTCGCGCTGGTTTCTCGTTCGCCCGGGCGGGCGGACCTGAGAGGATGGCGTTTCAGTCTCGATGGGCGAATGGGCTTTCGCGGATGCGAGTAGCCATCGCCGGCGCCCGTAGCCGATCGGCGAGGCCGGCAGCTTGTTCGAGGAATCGAGCAGCGCGTGGGTCGCGGCAGCCGGTCATGGCGATACCGATGCCGTAGGCGATGGGTGCGGTCACCCATACGCCCGAGAAGGCCACCTGGTCCGAGAATGGCATGAGCAGGTCTCGGATGACGCCGCTCAGCTCCGGAAGGTCGAGGATGCAGGCCGTTTCCGCGGTCAGTACGAGCGCGGACGACCAAAACGTCCCTCGTGGCAACTGCGCGAAACCGTCGCTCGCGAATTCTGCGAGGTGCGCACGTGCCTCATCATGAGACCCATCTTGCTCGGCGAGCACTCGTGCGAGCACGAGCGCCATGCCGGGAAAGTCGGCGCTCATGTGGTCGAACGCGGCGCGAACGACGGGCAGCGTCTGGGCGACGCGGTCGTGCTGCCATCTCAACAAGCCGAGCTGTAGGAGCGCCGTTTCCGGTGCGCCCGTGATGGCGGACTCGCACCCGTACTCGCGCGCGTTCTCGATGAGCTTCTCTGCATGGGCCAGCCGGCCCGCGAGGCCGGTTCTCCACGCGCGCCGCACCATGGCACTCCATCGCATCGGCGCGAGGTCGTACTGGGTAGCGATCGCGTCGGCCTCGGCACTCGAGGATTCGACCTCGTCGATGTCACCGGCTTGGATCGCCGTGGTGGCGGTTGCGCTGAGCGCGAAATATCGGGTCGCGATGTCGACGGAGTACTCGCCGGCGTCCAACACCTTTCGCAGCGCATGCTGACGGGCCGCAAGGCTGTGCGGTGACAGCGACACGGCAGTCCGTCGTAGCAACGACTCGTTCAGAGCCTCGCGATCATGACTGTGGCGGGCAAGCGCGACTGCCTCATCGGCCATCCGTTCGGCCGCGTCCGGATCGGACAAACTCACCGCGATGGCTTGGCGCGCGAGAATGCGGCTCCGGGTCGCGTCGTCACGAGCGACTGTCGACGCGCGGGCGAGCAGCTGTTGGGCTTCAGAGGCTGCGATTCCGGGAAGGTTCGACCAAGCCGGCGTGGTCACCTGAACGATCCGAAGGGTCAACTCGTCGTCTTCGGTGGCGAGCGCAATGCGAACGGCCTCTTGCAGACTTGCGATGCCGTTCGCGTCGCCCGCGAGTTGTTGTGCCTCCGCGAGGTCCAACAGGAGTCCACCGCGTTCACTGTCATCCGCGAGCTGCGCCAGCGCCACCTCGAACGAGCCGGCAGCCGCGTTGGGTTCGAACATCTGCAAGAATTCGCGGCCCGCGGCTCGCGCGTAGCGGACGACCTTTGCCGGTACGTCGGCGCCCGAAGCCCCCGCCCAATGCACTTCCAGCAGCACGGGCGATGATTCGACGCGTTCGAGCGCGCACGCGACCCGGCGGTGGCCGTCCGCGCGCTGTGCCGGCGTCAGGTCGCCGATCAGCGTCTGTCGGAACAGCTGATGGCAAAACCGATACGAACGGGCCGTACTCGCCAAGAGCACATGCGCGTCGACCGCTCGGTCGACGAGCGTCTGGACCGTCGTCGGGCTCGATCCCACGATGTCGGACAGCAACTCGACGGTGAAGTCGTGTTCCAGGAGTGACGCGTGTGCAAGGAGTTCGGCGGTCGCACGCCCGAGTTCCGCCGTCCGCTGTCGCACAACGTCACGTACGCGCGGCGGCGACGAAAAATACTCGGAAATGCGTTCTGGTGGGCCGAGGCTGAGTATCTCAGCGACGAGCAACGGATTGCCCGCAGTCATCTCCAGCAGCCGGTCGACGAGCTCGACGCGCGGCGCGACGTGCATTTGCTTGAGCAACTGATTGATGGCGTCGGCGTCGAAGGTCGGCAACCCGATGCGATCGACGAGACGGAGCCGTTCGAGCGCCGCGATGATGCGCGCGAGTGAGTGAGACGTCTGATCGACCGGCGCGCGGGCGCTGGCGACGACGAGGACACGCTTCGGGAGCGACAACAACGCCAGTTGCCAGATCACGTGCTGGACGGCAGTGCCGGCAACGTCGAGGTCATCGACCAAGAGCACAACCGGCGCCTTCAGAGAAAGCGCCGCTATCCACCGAGCCATACCCCGTAAGAGGTCCTCGTCACGCAGCAGCCCCTTCACCGGTTTACCGGCAATCAGTTCGGACGCGACCGCTCTTACTTCGGCGATGTCGTTCGGAACGTCGGGAACGCCCTCGATGATGACGCGCAGCTCGTCGTCCGAAAGACGCAACGTGGCTTCCGCGAGGACACGTACCACGGTGTGCAGCGCCGGACTGAAC
>JALYLU010000469.1 GCA_030774075.1 Actinomycetota bacterium
GTCGCATAGTGGCAGAGGTCAAGTCAGCGTATTTTAAGTATCCCTTCATCAAGCTAACGCCTGGTACTCCTTGGACGAGGAGCGAACCGGACACGCCGTCCGGGACGTTTCGATCATCGTCATCAACGACTCTGCAACGAAACGGCAGAGTCGGCCGTCCGATTGTCATGTTGTCGCGGTGCCCATACATGGGATTAGCTACCGGCCAGCCCAGCTGCTCCGTCATACCGTAGATCTGCAGAAGGGGAACATGGAACCGTCGATCCCACTCCGCGAGCTGAGCTGTCGTGATGTTCTGCGCAAAAAAGGCTAGGCGCAAGTTCTGCGCAGGAATCTCCCGGTCGGGTTGCGCCAAAAGCATGCGCATTGGGGCGGCAAAGAGGCTGACCAGAGTTGTCTCATGCTCGGACGCGATGCTCCAGAAACGGCTCGCACTGAAGCGTTCAGCGACAACAATGCTCGCTCCCGCGATCAATGCCGACATTGTTGAGTAGTACTGGGCGTTGCCATGGAAGTACGGCAGCACGATCAGATGTCGATCGGTGTCGGTAACGCCGATGTGTTGCGCAACCGCCTCGCCGACATGGATGTAGTTGGCGTTCGTGATCAAACAGCCCTTGGGTCGGCTTGTCGTCCCCGACGTGTAAAGAATCGCGACCTCGTCGTCACTCTGCGGCTCATGCCGCGGCGCAGTGGCCGACGAATCGTCCATCAACCCATCGAATCCATCCTTCGCTCCCGCGGGCGCTCCACACACAAGCACGTGACGTAGCGCAGAGCAGGCATTGCGCAACCTCTGGCCTCGCTCCTCGTCGCCAACGCCCAACGCCACGATCATCGACTCGGAGTGGCTCGCGAGGTACTCAAGCTCAGCGTCGGATGCCTGCGGATTCGCGGGGACGATTACGCCTCCGACGCGCGCGGCGCCGAACCACAGGAGCAGGAACTCAGGGCAATTGCCTAGAACGATCAGAATCTTGACGCCTGGTCGGATACCGAGACCTACGAGAACATTCGCGCAACGATCGACCAACTCCGCAAACTGCCCGTACGTGACGGTTGTGGCTGGGGCGTCCAGCGGTTGAAATGTCAGCCACGTACGATCGGGTTGCCGATCCGCCCGTTGGCGAAGCTCGCGGCTCAGGCTGCGACCGTGGGCGATTGTTAGCCCTGCGCTCAACGCGGGCCGATCTCGTCTAGACCGAGGATCGCGTTAAGCGCGGTGCGACAAGTCGCTGCGATCGACGTTGCGTCAATCCCATGCTGACGATAGAGCTCGTCGCGCGTTCCCGATTCGCCGTAGTGAGAGACGCCGAGGGGCCATGCGCGGACGCCTTGCATCGATCCAACCCATGCCAGTGCTGACGGATGACCATCGAGGACCGTGATGATTGGCCCGCCAGGTCGCCCGGCGTGGTGGACCATCAACGTCGAAAGCCATAGCACTCTTCGCTGAATCTCGTCGAGGACAGCTGGGTCGTCCGGAGCCGAGGATGGTGACGTCGACGTCGCCTCCGTGACGGAGTTCGTCATTCGGCAGTCGATGCGCCCGGCCAGTCCAGAGACAGACGGGCGGTCGTACCACCGTCAATCCACAAGACCTGACCGGTGATGAACGAGGCCGCATCGGATGCCAGAAAAACCGCACCGCCGGCGATGTCCTCCGGCGTCCCAACGCGACCAATCGGCACGATGCGATTACCGATCTCGCGTGTGTAGCCGGGCGTGTTGAAGTAGCGCGGCACTTCGATGACTCCCGGGCCGATAGCGTTGACGCGGATCCTTAGGCTTGCGAGTTCCACCGCGAGCGCGTGGGTAAGCGCAATCACGGCCCCCTTGGTCGCGGCGTAGGCCGCAACGCCACCGTAGCTCCCGACTCCGTGAATCGACGTCATGTTGATGACCGATGCGTGTCCCGACTCGGCTAGAGAGGCGAGCGCATGTTGTGTGCAGAAAAAGGCGGACCCGAGGTTGAGTTCCATGAGCCACTGAAAGTCCTTGGGGTTCGTCTCAGCGAAGGGCTTTTCCAGCGTGACGCCCGCGTTGTTCACCAGAACATCGAGACCGCCGAGAAAGGCAATCGCTTCGCGGACCAGACGGGCACGTTCAGGCGCCGAACTGAGGTCTGCCTGAATTGCCTCGGCAGTCACACGTTTCGCCCGCAGACCGGCAACGGCCGCTTCGGCCTCATCCCGGTGACTGTGAAAGTGGAAGACAACCGAAGCGCCCGCCCTGGCCAGAGCCTGGGCTACTCCTAGCCCAATCCCGACGCCTGCCCCCGTGACGAGCGCCCGTCGGCCGGCCAGCGGGCGTGCATCGGCGTCCCCAAGGCTCTCCGGTGAGCCGCTGCTAACCACGTGCGTCCGCCGTGTCTTGTTCCCCGCGGAGCGATCTCCAACCAGCTCGCAACTCGGTGGATAGTTGGGCACCAGGTTCAAGGTGGCGGACCGCGCCCGCCGCGACCGCGTCGTCAACCGAGCGGCCGGGACCGGTCGAGGGCTCGACTGCGAATGTGTCGCACGCGCCCCAAAGCGCCACTCCTTCCGCACAGTAGTCCTGCCAAAGCAGCGCGTACGGAAAATCCTCGACACGCCACTCGAGTGAAAAGGCCTGGCCGAAACGTGGCGCAGTGATTCTGAGCTCGCCTCTTCGGAGTTCGACCGCAGCGTGCTCATGTCGCCCATCGGCTTGGTCCGGAATAGCGGCCACGTCGCGGGCACCGCCCGTCGCAGTCGGCGCTAAGGGGAACGTGAATGCTGCGCCCGGGAGAAGCGAATTGTTCGCCGGATCGAACGGCGGGTTTGGCACCTCGGCCGAGAGGACGTCCAACGTCATGCGTCCGCCAGCGAACGTCTCTCTCGAGAAACACGGGTGGTGACCCCAGACATATGGGGCGGCAACGCTGGAGCGGTTCTTGATCTGCTCAGTAACGATGAGTTGACTGTCGAGAATCTCCAATCGACGCATGACGTCGAACGGACTGCGAATCGTGTCGACCACCGCCTCGATGAAGTTCGAGCCTCGACTGGTCACAACCCATGGCAGGCGCATGACCTCACCGTGGAGTAGAGATTGGACGCGGCCGAGCGGGCCTGGCACCAGACCCGGGTAGCCTGTCGTCGGGAACATCTCGAACCACCCTCCGATGAATCGATCGACGAAGGACTCGATCGAACCCTCCCCAGAAGGTCCAAGTTCCCGGCGGAACTCCGCTGGCCTGAACCCCCGGCGCAACCAAAGTGCGTCGGCGCCGCTCTGCTCGTCAACGATCCCAGTGATCGTGAAACCAGCTGACGGTACGCAGGTCACTAAGAGTCCATCGCCCTCTAGACGATCTACGTCGTCGATGCCTCGCCAAGGCGCCGTCTCGGTTGAGCCCATCAGCCGAGATGTCCTGACGACGACATTCGAGAACTTACGCCTGGTCGATCCAATATGTCTGGTTGAAGTTCGGTTCCGAGTCCTGGCCCCTCCGGTGGACGAAGCATGCCGTTCTCGAAAGTCGGAAGAGCCGTGACCAGTTTGTCGTACCACCCATAAAAGTACGCGCGGACGATTTCTTGAATGATCGCGTTTGTCATGGAGACCGCCATGTGCGTCGAGGCCGTCAGGACGATCGGACCGGTGCAATCGTGCGCAGCTATCGGGAGCAGGTGTGCCTCAGCTAGAGCTGCCACCCGTTTCGCCTGGGTAAGGCCGCCGACCCAACCGATGTCGAGAATCAGCACGCCTTGAAACCCCTGATCGATCAATTGCTCAAACGAAGAAACACCGGCCAGGGTCTCTCCTGTTGCGATCGGCACGGTTGTCTGACGCGACAAGTTCGCGAGCTCTCGTGCATTCGTGGCCCGCACCGGATCCTCGATCCAGTACGGCGCGAATTCCTCAACGGCGCCGATGACCTGACGCGCGGCAGGTAGATCCCATAAGGAATGCAGTTCAACCAAAATGTCGATTTGAGATCCGACAGCGTCCCTGATCTTCCGGAATGGCTCGAGCGCGTCTTTCAGGAGCCTTGGCGCCGGGAGTTTGCCGCCGGATGCCTCCGCGAGGCGGTCAAGTGGCCAGATCTTCATCCCGCGAAAGCCCTGCTCAATCAGGTCGTGCGCAAGTTCGTCAGCGCGGTGCAGAAACGCGTCCAGGTCTTCGTACCTTTTAGCAGAGGTGTCAGCGAGACCCCACGATTTGGTCGTGCCAGCTCTGCCCTTGGCCATGTATTGCGGACCTGCGCAGGTGTTGTATGCCGCGATTTCGTGTCGAGTGCGTCCGCCGAGGAGTTGGTAGAGCGGTTTTCCAGTCGCCTTACCCAACAGGTCCCATT
>JALYLU010000470.1 GCA_030774075.1 Actinomycetota bacterium
GAGTCGCCGCGTACAACCTCTGCGTCGACTCCGACGATCGTCTGCTCCTGGTTCGCCTGTCAGAGAGAACCGAGGCGCCGGGATCGTGGACGCTGCCGGGTGGCGGCGTCGAGTTCGGCGAGCATCGCGAGGCCGCGGCGCTGCGAGAGCTCCACGAGGAGACGGGGCTGATCGGGCAGACCGCAGAGCTCCTCGCCGTCGACTCCGTGCACCGCGCCGCACGCAACGGCGGAGACGACTTCGACTACCACGCCATTCGAATCATCTACCGGACCTCGGTCGTGGGCGGCGAGCTCGCGCACGAGGCCGACGGATCGACTGACCAAGCCGCGTGGTGCACACGCGAGGAGCTGGCGACGATGCCACTCGTCTCGACGAGCGAGCTCGGCGTGCGGCTGGCCTACGCGCCCTCCTAACCTGACGCGCTCGTCAGGAATCGCGCAATATCCCCATCACGCAAGAACGAGGAGTGGCAGTGGGTCTGTTCGACGGCAAGGTCGCGATCGTCACCGGCGCGGGGCGCGGCATCGGCCGCAGCCACGCGTTGCTCCTCGCGTCCGAGGGCGCGGCCGTCGTCGTGAACGACCTCGGCGGATCGAGTGGCGGAGAGGGCGCCGATGCCACCCCGGCCGAGCAGGTCGTCGACGAGATCGAAGCCTTGGGCGGCCGGGCGATCACCAACTACGACAGCGTGTCGTCGTGGAGCGGCGCAGCAGCGATGGTGCAACAGGCCGTCGACGGGTTCGGCGGACTCGACGTGCTCGTGAACAACGCCGGGATCTTGCGCGACAAGATGAGCTTCAACATGGACGAGGCCGAGTGGGATCAGGTCATCGACGTCCATCTGAAGGGTCACTTCGCCACCTCGCGCTTCGCGGCCGCGTACTGGCGCGCCCGCTCGAAGGAAACCGGTGAGCCGGTGAACGCGAAGATCGTGAACACCGCGTCGGAGTCGGGGCTGTACGGCAACGCGGGGCAGGCCAACTACGCGGCCGCGAAGGCTGGTATCGCGTCGATGACGATCGTGATGGCGCGCGAGCTCGAGCGCACCGGCGTGCGTGTGAACGCGATCTGCCCGGTGGCGCGCACCCGCCTGACCGAGAGCGTCGCGGGCGATTTCATGAACCCCAAGGAAGGCGAGTTCGACCGGTTCGCGCCGGAGAATGTCTCGGCGGTCGTGTGCTGGCTCGCGTCCGACCTGGCGGTCGGCGTCACCGGTCAGGTCGTCAAGGTCATGGGCGGTCACGTGCAGCTCCTACGCGGTTGGCGGCCGATCACCGAGGCGACCGACGACAAGCCGTGGACCATCGCGTCGATCGACGTCGCCGCGGCCGCGCTGTTCGCCAATTCCGCCAAGGGAACGCCCCCGTTCATGCCCAACGTCGGAGAGATCTGAGCCCCGCGTAGCCTCTAGGCTCGGCGCCGATGAGCATCGACCTTCCCGGCACCGATCTCGCGCTCGACGACATCCGCCTCGGAGACATCGAGCAGTGGATGCGCCCCGACCGCGAGGGAATTTTCGCCAAGCTGCGCGCCGAGCGACCGGTGTCGTTCCACGAGGAGCCGGTTCCCCCGCCCGACCTGGGGTTCGATTTCCCGCAGGGACCGGGATTCTGGGCGCTCACCCGCTACGCCGACGTCATGCAGGTGTCGCGCGACCCCGACTCGTTCCATTCCGCGCCGACGTCGACCGTCGGCGACATGCCCGCCGAGATCGCGGAGTGGCTCGGTTCCATGATCAACATGGACGCGCCAAAGCACACCAAGCTGCGCCTGATCGTGAACCGGGGCTTCACGCCCCGCCAGGTCGCGCGCATCGACGACTCGGTACGCGAGCAGGCGACCGAGATCGTCGAGCGCGTCGCGCCGATGGGCGAATGCGACTTCGTGAGGGAGATCGCCGCCGCCCTCCCGCTGCAGATCATCTGCGACATGATGGGCATACCACGCGAGGACACCCAGCAGATCTTCGACCTCACGAACACGATTCTCGGTGTCGGCGATCCCGAGTACGTCCAGACGATGGAACAACTCATGGCCGCCGGCATGGGCCTGTTCCAGTACGGCATCGCGCTCGCGCAGGACCGACTCGACAACCCGCGCGACGACATCACGACCCAGCTGATGCAAGCCGAGGTGGAGGACGAGAACGGCAAGCACCGCCTCACCACCGCTGAGCTCGGTTCCTTCTTCCTCTTGTTGGTCGCCGCGGGCAACGAGACCACACGGAATGCGATCAGTCACGGCATGCGCGCGCTGACCGACCACCCCGACCAGCGCAAGGTCTGGACCTCCGACTTCGACACGGTCTCGCCCACCGCGGTCGAGGAGATCGTCCGCTGGGCCACACCGGTGATCAACTTCCGCCGCACCGCGACGCGCGACGTCGTCGTCGGCGGTCAGGAGGTGAAGACGGGCCAGAAGGTCGTGATGTTCTACAACTCCGCCAACCGCGACGAGCGCGCGTTCCCCGATCCCTTCCGCTTCGACGTACTGCGAACGCCGAACGAGCACTTCGGCTTCGGCGCCGGCGGCCCGCATTTCTGCCTCGGCGCGAACCTCGCGCGACGGGAGATCCGGGTCATGTTCGAAGAGGTGCTCCGCCGCCTGCCCGACATCGAGGTCACCGGCGAGCCGGACATGCTGCAGAGCAACTTCATCCACGGCATCAAGCGCATGCCCTGCGCCTGGCACACGGTGCGGGACTGAAACACCAGGTCAGACCGCTGGACGGGCCTCCTGAGGGTTCGTGACGACGGCTTGCAGTGCGTTCATGTCAGCGAAATGTCAGCGCGATCGCGGGCGCGGTCCTCGACGGGATCGTGGTCGCCGAGAACGAAGGCACCGATCAGAGCCGCGGCGTCCTGTTGCATGCCCGGCGCGATGTGCGAGTAGACGTCGAGTGTGATCTGGACGGAGGAGTGACCCAACCTCTCCTGGACGACTTTGGGATGCGTGCCGCGCGCGAGGAGCAGGGTCGCGTGCGTGTGGCGCAGATCGTGGAGCCGGATGCGTGGCACCGGCAGTCGTGCGACGCGCCTGTCGAACGTCTGCGTCACCGTGCTCGGGCGCAATGCCTGGCCGTCCTCGCGGGTGAACACCCGGCCGGTGTCGGTCCAGGCCTCGCCCCATCGCATCCTCTCCTCGAGCTGCGCGGTCCGGTGGCGCTTGAGCAGCGCGACGGCTTCCCGGTCGATCGCGACAGTGCGCGCCCGACCTGACTTCGGCGTTCCCTCGTGAACGTCGGCGCCGATGGCGACTAGGCCGCGCCGCACCGACACTTGTCCGCTGCCGAGGTCGATGTCCTGCCACTTGAGCGCGAGCAACTCCGAGCGTCGCAGCCCGGTCATAACCGCGAACGCCCAGCACGCATGCAGCCGGTCGGCGTGGACCGCCTCGAGGAACGTCCGGACCTCTTCGGCGCTCCAGGTACGCATCTCGTTGGACTTGCGCGGCTTCGGTTTCGCGTCGCGCGGGATCAGCGCCGCGACGTTCCGCGCCGCGAGCCCGCTCTCGGTCGCATGCCGAAGCGCGGCGTGAATGATGGTGTGGATCTGCTTGATCGTGCGTTCGGCGAGCCCGCCGGACTTGCTGTCGCATCGCCCGCCGGCGCGCAGCGCCGCGTAGAACCGGATCAGGTCGCCGCTTGTTAGCTCGTGGAGCCGAATGTCGCCGAGCACCGGGTTGATGCGCCGCTCGACGAAGTGGCGGTAGGTGCCGAGCGTTGCGGGCTTCTTGCTGGTCTGGACGACCGGGAGCCATTCGGCCGTCAGGTACTCGGCGACCGTCATCTTCGACGGCTCGACGTGTGCGCCGTTGCCGTGGTCGGCGAGCGCAGCGGACAGCGCCTCTTCGCACAGTTTCCGGGTCCGAAGTCCGCCCTTGCTGATGGTCTTGCGTTTCCCGTTGCGCGTTACGGTGAACTGATACGTCCACGTCGAACCCTTCACCGGACGGCGCGCGCCGGTCACCGCGTCCTTCTCGAACGGTCTTGGAAAGATCGTGCCCTTCACGTTCTCCTGCCTTTCTTTGGCGCGCCTTTGCGCGCGGATCGAACGTCGACCTCACCGCCTTGGCGCGGTCCCGGCGCTTCCTCGAGGAAGCCTTGCCTTCGCGCCCGTTGAATGAGCGTGTTCGCGTAGCTCGGCGAGATGTTGAGCGCCGCGGCGACAGACTTTCGGCGTTGGCCTTTCGGCGCCGCACGGTACGCCTTGCCGACGTCGTCGAGGCGCTCGTCGGTCACGGCGCGCCGTTGGAGCGCGCGCCTCGCCTGGCGTGCGCCGAGCGAGGCTTCGGCGGCGGGCCGCGCCTCGAAGGGG
>JALYLU010000471.1 GCA_030774075.1 Actinomycetota bacterium
TGAGTACCCGCCGAGATCAGTGCTGCCGTCACAGGCACCGAGTGTGTTGCGGTCGAAGACCGGGTTGCCGACATCGACCAGCTGCGAGCCCATCTTTTGGAAGTAGGCCTGCCATTCGCGCATGACGTCGGCGTCGCCGGGCGCGTATCCCTTCGGCGTGCGGTAGACGAGGATGAAATTCGCCATCTGAACCTCTCTTCTTCGTTGGCCGGCCCGGCCGGCACTGCCTCTCACCTATACCGACACCGGACTGAGGGACAGTTGGTCGGTCCGGAGCGACCAATTTCCGGGCCCGCTGGTTTCGCTATAGGTAGCGAGAGCGGAACAAGCCAAGGAAGAGGTGATGAGAGAATGGAAACGGTGCGCGTCGAACTCCTCAGTCGCGCGCGGCCCGGGAACCACAGACATTCGCGTCACTTCGTCAGTCAGTGACCGCGCCAGCCGACGAGTTGAGGACGGTTCCTGTCATCATGCGCGCTCGGTCCGACGCAAGAAAGACGGCCGCCTTGGCCGTGTCGGAAGTACGTGGTGACACCTTCAGCATCGTGCTCTCGGCAAGGCTCGCGGCGGCTTGATCGCTTGTGATGTTCATCATCTTGCCGATCACGTCGGCGGTGTCCTGGATCGTCCGCGTGTCGGGGTTTGCGGCGGTTCGAAGGCAGACCGCTCTCACTCCATCGGGACCGAGTTCGATGGCGATCGTCCGCATGAGGTTCTCGACGGCGGCGAAGGCCGAACCGATACCTGACGTCCCAGGTCCGTGCGGTCGCGCCGGACTGCCGGTCAGGAAGATGATCACACCGGACCCTTGCTTGAGCATCTGGCGGGCGGCGGCACGCGCCGTGATGAACTGGGACTTCAACACAGTGTCCACGGCGGTCATGAACTCATCGGTGGATACGTCGACCGCCCGTTTGCCGTTGCCGTACTCGCTGATGCGCGGTCCGGTCGCGTTGAACTCGATGTCGAGGCTCCCGGTCTGCTGAACAATGTCTTCGATGTACTCCTCCACCGCCACGGCGTCCAAGGCGTCGATGACAGCGCCATGTGCGCGACCACCTGCAGCCGTGATCTGCTTGGCGACAGCTTCGACGCTTGCAGATGTGCGGCCCGCGAGGAACACCTCAGCGCCTTCGGTCGCGAATTCCTTGGCGACCGCTGCGCCAATGGAGCCTCCGGCACCGAACACGACGGCGTGACTGCCTTGCAGCATGAGCGAGGTGGGCATTCGGATCGCTCCTTTGTTTCATCGGGCTCGTCGCGGCCTCGTGGTAACCCTCTCCGGGGACGTTCAAACCGTCGAAGATGGAGACACCGAGCGGTCGTCAAACTGGGCGGTGTCGCACCGCCCAATTTCCGACCCGAACGGTGTCAGTACGAACGGAGGCAAGAGACGCCCGGAGGGCAGGATGCGAGGATTGGAACGTGAGCAGCGAGTTGATCGACCGTGCGCGGTCGGGGGACGAGGCCGCCTTCGAGCAGCTGATCGATCCGTACCGCCACGAGATGCAGGTGCACTGCTACCGGATCCTCGGTTCGCTGGCCGATGCCGAGGACGCCCTGCAAGAGACCCTCACGGCCGCCTGGCGAGGGCTCGCCGCCTTCGAAGGAAGGGCGTCGATCCGCACCTGGCTCTACCGCATCGCGACCACCCGGTGCCTGAACATGCTGCGCTCGGCTAGCCGGCGCCCACCCGCGAATCTGCCGGTGCTCGACGTCGAGCCGCCCGACCCGACCAGGCTGGGCGAAGTCGTCTGGCTGGAGCCCTACCCCGACGTCCTCCTCGCCGACGTACCCGACAGCGCCGTTGGACCGGAAGGGCGCTACGAAACACGCGAGGCCATTTCACTGGCGTTCGTAACGGCGCTACAGCTGCTACCGCCCCGCCAACGCGCAACCTTGATCCTCTGCGACGTTCTCGCCTTTTCTGCGCGAGAGACTGCCGATCTTCTCGACACCACCGAACAGTCGGTCGCAAGCGCACTGAAACGCGCGCGGGCCACACTCACCCGAGAGATGCCGACCGCCGACCAGCCGCCACCCGCACCGAACTCCCCCGCCGAACAAGAACTCCTAACGCGCCTTGTTGGAGCGTTCGAAGCCAGCGACGTCGAAGCGATCGTGGCGCTCATGACCGACGACGTGTGGGTGCGAATGCCTCCGGTGCCGCTCGAATACCAGGGGCGAGAGCTGGCCGGACGCTTCTTCACAACGATCGCCTTCCGCCAAGGCCGCCGCTACCGGTTCATCCCGACCCGGGCGAATGGTCAACCCGCATTCGGCGTCTATCTACGCGACCCGGTCACCCACGTCGCGCACGCGTTCGGCCTGTTCGTCATCACAATCTCGGGCGACCGAGTCAGCGCGATCACCCGGTTCGACAATTCGGTACTGCCACGATTCGGACTTCCCCGGTCACTCTCTGGAGAGTGACCGCGGCAGCAACAACGACGCGGAACAGGATCGGAACGTCACCAAACGTCCCGGTCACGTTCACATGCATGCCGGGCGAAACATCGCGCGGTGGAGCCCACCGCGGTCTCGTTGGTGGCCTCGGGGTCCTCATCGCCGCCGTAGGTGATCGCGACCTTCGGCACAGTCACCCGCACGCGGAACGACGAACCGCACTGACTCGTTCACGAGTGATCTTCGGGTTGGCGTCGCAATTGTCGATGACCGCGGCCATGCCTTACATCGTGCAACGCCGTGACCGCTTCTACGTCGTCGCGTACGACGGCATCGACCCACTCAGTCACAAGGAACGCCGTCGTTGGTCTCCGGCCGGCACCAACCGCGGCGACGCCGAACAGCTCGCGGCACGCATCGACGCCGAGCGCGAGGATGCTGAGACAAGGGTCGGCGATCCGATTGACGTCGAAGCCTTCCTGGTCGATACGTCGCTGCCTCGCAAGCGGCTCGCGGTGCGGCCGACCACCGCGTACCGGTACGCGTGGATCGTGCACCACTACGTCGTCCCCACGATCGGGTCGATTGCGCTGCGCGATCTGCGCTCGGACCACCTGGACCACCTCTACGCGCAACTGCTCACCTCGGGAGGACGCGACCGGAACGGGTTGGCGCCCAAGACGGTGCACGAGACCCATGTCATCGTGCGCAGCGCGCTCGACCTCGCCGTGCAACGTCACCTCGTTGAGCACAACGTCGCGCGGGCCGCGCAGCCACCCCGACCGAGAGTCTTGGATCGATCGGGACCCCAGAGCTGGACCGCGGCGCAGCTCAACGAGTTCCTCGAGGCTGCTCGGGGCCAACGCCTCTACCCGGCGTTGCACCTCGCCGCGCACACGGGAATGCGGCGCGGCGAGATCGTCGGACTCAAATGGTCCGACCTCAACGTCCGCGCCGCTCGGCTCTCGATTTCTCGGACGCTGCAGAACGTCGGCGGACGCCCCACCGAGTTCGGCGTCAAGACTCGGACTAGTGGGGTGGCGTCACCGGCTGCGCGCCGCCCAGTTGCCGGCTGGCCTCGAGGACTGGATGTTCTGCAACCGCACGGGTCATTTCCTCAACCCGGAATCGATCTCGCAGCTCTTCGACCGCGTCGTGCGCCGCTGCGCGCTCCTCGCGCATCCGCTTCCATGACCTGCGACACACTCACGCGTCGTTGCTCGTCGCGGCCGGTGTTCCCATCAAGGTCGTCAGCGAACGCCTCGGTCACGCCCACCCCGGGTTCACCATGAACACCTACCAACACCTACTTCCCGGCATGGGCGCGCGCGCCGCCGCCCAATTCGCTGAGCTCCTCCTCGCCGACGACAGCCGGTAGACGTCTACCGGCCCGACTCCTCGCGCCAACGCAACGTCGCAGACCGAGGCGCGCGCGACGCCTTCACCGGTCGGCCGGTAGATGAGTCCGGTGAACATGTCGCGCGATCGCGGCGAAGCCCTGGCCGAAAAACATGCTCCGACCAGGGCTTCTAGGTTGGTGGCGGGGGTAGGATTTGAACCTACGACCTTCGGGTTATGAGTAGGTCGATCGCCGGTCGGCGTCGTGGGACCTGATTCGACTTGGTCAACGATTTCAGGGGTTCCCACGCCTCGATATGCGAGGACGTGTGTCCTCGTGAGAGCCAGTAGGTGCAAGTCGTGCTGGCAGATTGCTGGCAGTCTCGGTCCTTTACGTCTCACTGGACCCGAAACGAATTGGGGCGGCGTTGCCCGGTTCAGCCCCGCACCACGCCGGGACCATCACCACTCAGCTGCCGCTCCAGGGTTATGACTTGCGTCTCGATCGCCGAAGACGCGGGAGCCAACGAAACCACCCGGATCTGGAGTCGGCGTG
>JALYLU010000472.1 GCA_030774075.1 Actinomycetota bacterium
GTCGAGGGCAACTTCGTGCAGTGGCAGAAATGGCAGCTCCGGCTGGCCTTCGACCCGTTCGAGGGTCTCGTGCTGCACCAGATCGCGTACAACGACGACGACGGGCGTTTGCGGCCGATCCTCCACCGGGCGTCGATCAACGAGATGGTGGTGCCGTACGGCGATCCGGATCCGTTGCACGGCTGGAAGAACGCGTTCGACGCCGGGGAGTGGGGCCTCGGACGCATGACCCAGTCGCTGCGGCTCGGGTGCGACTGTCTCGGGGAGATTCGCTACTTCGACGCCACGCTCGCAACCGAGCACGGCAAGCCGTGGGTGATCGAGAACGCGATATGCATGCACGAGGAGGACTACGGGATCCTCTGGAAGCACGTCGACTTGTGGGGCGGACGCGGCGAAGTGCGGCGTAGTCGTCGCCTCGTGGTCAGCTTCATTTCAACTGTCGGCAACTACGAGTACGGCTTCTTCTGGTACTTCTACCTCGATGGCAACATCCAGCTCGAGGTCAAGCTCACGGGCATCGTGTCGCCCATGGCGATCGAGCCGGGCACGTCGCCGGCGTTCGCGAACGTGATCGCCGAGGGCGTCGCCGCGCCACACCACCAGCACATGTTCAACGCCCGGCTCGATTTCGATGTCGACGGCCAGACGAACGAGATCTACGAGGTCGATGCGGAGCGGATGCCGCCCGGCCCGGAGAACCCGTGGTTGAATGCGTTTCGCGCCAAGTCGACCCGACTCGAAACCGAGCTCACCGCGCAACGAGACGTCGACCCGGTCGCGTCCCGCACGTGGCGGATTGTGAACCCGAACGCCCGCAACGGATTAGGGCAGCCGACCAGCTACAAGCTGGTCCCCACGATGTCGACGCCGACGCTGCTCGCGCACCCCGAGTCGTCCGTCGGCCGCCGCGCCGCGTTCGCTCAGCACAACCTTTGGGTCACGCCCTACTCGCCCGACGAACGGCGCGCGGCGGGCGAGTATCCGAACCAGCATCCCGGTGACGACGGCTTGCCGAGCTGGACCGCGGGCGACCGGTCGCTCGTCGACACCGACCTCGTCGTCTGGTACTCGTTCGGGGTGACGCACTTCGTGCGCCCCGAGGATTGGCCGGTGATGCCCGTCGAGTACACGGGGTTCGTCTTGATGCCGTTCGGGTTCTTCGACCGCAACCCCGCGCTCGACGTCCCACCGAACGAAGGTGAGCACTGTCTCTCGTGACGCGAGTTCTCGTGACCAACGACGACGGTATCCAGTCGGCGGGGTTGCACGTGCTCGCGGCTGCGCTGGACGAGGCCGGTTACGACATCACGGTGGTCGCGCCCGACCGTGACCGCAGCGGCATCGGCGCCGCGATCGGACTCGTGCACGCCGACCAGCATCTCGACGTGGAGAAGGTCGAGATGCCGGGCTGCGACGGCATCGCGGCGTACGCCATCGACGGGCCGCCCGGCCTGTGCGTGTGCGCGGGACGCCTCGGTGCGTTCGGAGATCCGCCGGACTTCGTCGTGTCGGGCATCAATCCCGGTTGCAACACGGGTCGCGCGATTTTGCACTCGGGCACCGTGGGTGCCGCGCTCACCGCCCAGAGCTTCGGGTGCTCGGCGCTCGCGGTGAGCGTCGACGTCTCCGACCCGTGGCGTTTCGACACCGCGGCGCTCGTCGCCGTCGACGTATTGCCGATGCTGCTCGACGCGCCACCGCGCAGTGTCTTGAACCTCAACGTCCCCGCGCTCGACTACGACGACGTGATCGGCGTGCGCTGGGCGCGGCTCGCCGCCTTCGGCTCGGTGCGCGCCGCGATCGCCGAATCGGCCGACGGCGGCCTCCAATTCGAGTTGCGCGCGACCGGCGTCGCTGCACCGGCCGACTCCGACCAGGGACTCGTCGACGCGGGTTTCGCATCGCTGACGACGTTGGTCGGCGTGGCCGAGGCGTGGCCGTCGGAGACCGCGGGCGCGAGTGACGTCTCGTCGCAGGTCGTTCCCGGCGCGACCGTCGAACCGGTTCACGCGGTGCCCGACGCGTCCGCGCCGCGATCCTTGCACCGCCCGCTCCATATCGGCGCGGCGCCGTCCGAGTAGACGCATGACAGCGACCCGCCCGATGCGGGATGCTGTGCGCATGGCGACATGGACCCGGCAAGAGCTGCAAGAAGCGCACGACAACTATTGCGCGGTCGCGCGGGAAGCCGGCCGCACCAACGATTGGCGAGCCTGGGCCGATACCTTCACGGAGGACGCGACCTACATCGAGCACCACTACGGCACGATGCAGGGTCGAGAAGCGATCTACGAGTGGATCTCCAAGACGATGGCCGAATGGCCGAACTCCGAGATGCAGGAGTTTCCACACGACTGGTGCGTGTGCGACGAGGAGCGCGGCTGGTGGATCTGCCAGATCGAGAACCGCTTCCGCGACCCTGGTGACGGCGAGGTCTATCAGGCATACAACCTCACGGTGCTCAAGTACGCGGGCAACATGCAGTTCTCGTCCGAGGAGGACGCGTACAACCCGGCGAACTTCGCACCGGTCGTCAAATCGTGGATCGAGGCGGAGCGTCGCAGCCGAAAGGACTGACGGTTCGCCTCTGATGCGGGTCGTGCCACGATCGCGCGACTGATCTCCAGACGGACGGGAGCTCTGCGGGCGCCTGGTATCATGACTGGTCGCTCGGTGTCCCGATTCGCGGGTTCCGACGCGGGTTCGATCGCCGAGATCGATCCCGGATTTCGATCATGGAGTGGTATGGCGTTCAAAGTCGGTGACCGGGTCGTGTATCCCCACCACGGGGCCGCGGTGATCGAGCGCAAGGAGATGCGCGAGGCGTTCGGCGAGAAGACCGAGTACCTCGTGCTCCGGGTCGCCAACGGTGATCTGACCCTTGCGGTCCCCTCCAACAAGGCGGAAGACGTCGGCATGCGCCCCCCGATCTCGGTCGAGGACATCGACGACCTCTTCCAGCTGCTCTCCAAGAAGGACGTGCGCGAGCCCACCAACTGGAGCCGTCGCTTCAAGAACCATCAGGAGAAGTTGAAGAGCGGCGACGTGTACCAGGTCGCCGAGGTCGTACGGAACCTTGCGCTGCGCGAGGTCACCAAGGGCCTGTCGGCGGGTGAGAAGGCGATGCTCGTGCGCGCCCGCGGCATCCTCGTGTCGGAGCTGAGCTTCGCGTTGAACGTCTCCGAAGAAGATGCGCTCACGAAGCTCGAACAGCAACTCGCGTAGTTCGCCCCGCCTTACCGATCGAGAATCGTGACGCACTCGATGTGCGGCGTGTGCGCGAAGAGATCGACGAGCGTTACCGACGTGAGGCTGTAGCCCGCGCCGACCAGCAGCCCGACGTCGCGTGCAAGCGCGGCCGCGTCGCACGAGACGAGCACTACGCGTTCGGGGTCGCACGCGAGCACGGTTCGCGCGCCGTCTCGACCGAGTCCGGTGCGACTCGGGTCGGCGACCACGACGTCGACCTTGCTGCCCTTCCATTTCCCGACGTCGGCGCGCACGACGCGCGCCGGATGATCGCGGAGGTTGTGCTTCGCGTCCGAGACGGCGGCGCGACCGCGCTCCACCGCGATGATCCGGCGCGGTTCGTCGGCGGTGATCGCGAACAGCCCCACGCCGCAGTAGAGGTCGGCCAGCACGCGGTCGCGTCCGGCGGCTTCCCGCACGAGTCGGACGAGTGTCTCGGCGCCGTCGGTTCGGCTCTGGAAGAACGAGTTGATCGAGACTCGCAGTGAATGCCCGTCGATGAGCTCGTGCACGTGCGCGGTTTTTCCGCGCGCGACGTCGGCCGGCAGGTCGAGGATGGTTTCCGCGGGATCGGCGAGCGCAGCCCGTTCGCCGGAGCCCACACCGACGCGCAATGTCACCTCGCTCGCCCGGCCGAAGTGACCGTCGCGTAGGAGCTCGTCGATCAGCGGATGGGCGACGAGGCACGAATCGACGAGCACCGGATCGTGGGACTGGTGGCGCCGGAACGCCGGCTTGCCGTCGACGACGAGCGCGCGCACCGTCGTGCGGAACCCCTCGAAGGAAAGCAGCACGGGTTCCGCGAGCGGTGGGTCGGCGATGTGCGCGATGCGGCCCAGCGCGTCGCGGAGGATGTCGAGCTTGAGCTGCGGCTGCGTCTCGGTCGCGACGTGTTGCCACCCGCAGCCTCCGCAGCCCTCGCGCGCGTGGACGCACGGCGGAACGACGCGCGCGGGTGACGCTTCGAGCACCTCGAGCACGCGGCCCCGGAGATGATCGGCCCGATCGGCGGTCACCTCGATCCGCACGCGCTCGCCGGG
>JALYLU010000473.1 GCA_030774075.1 Actinomycetota bacterium
GGCGACCGTCACGCGCTCCGCGCGCCTGATCACGGTACGGGCGAAGTCGAGCGCGGCGGCTACCGAGTTCTGACCCGGGAGCACGAACTCGCGCGGCGGTTCGAAACGCCCGGCTACGTCGTCGATGATCGGCTCGAGCCGCGTCACCATTACGGCGGTGACAAGCGACACCTCGGGCTGGAGCTTGCCGCGATTCTCCGGCGCGGTCGCGAGCTCGGCGCCCACGACGAACAGCTCGCGCTGCAGCTGCACGAGCAGCTCGTGCAGCTCGGAATCGGGATCGATCTCGGCCCGCGCCAACCCCAACGCGCTGACGGCCTCGTCGACGGCTCCGTACGCCTCGGGCCCGACGTCGTCCTTGCCGACCCGACCTCCGTACAGGAGACCGGTCGTTCCGTCGTCGCCGGTGCGCGTGTAGACCTTCATGTCGAGGCGGCAGCCTACGACCCCCTCCCCGCCGAAACGGGGTAGAGACCTCCCACACTCGCCACGTAACCTGGAGCGATGCCCGATCCCAGAGGAATCGCATCGCCGATCGGCAGCGGCGCCGTGCACCCCTTCCTCGACGCGCTCCACGAGCGCGTGCTCGTGCTCGACGGGGCGTTCGGCACGTGGATGCAGGCTCAGGACCTCGGCCCGGACGACTTCGGCGGCGAGGCGCTGGAGGGCTGCAACGAGCAGCTCGTGGCCACCCGACCCGATCTCGTCGCCCGGATGCACGACGAGTTCTTCTCGGTGGGCTCCGACGGCGTCGAGACAGCCACCTTCGGCGCCTTCCCGCTCGTGCTCAACGAGTACGGGCTCGCCGACCAAACCTTCGAGCTGAACAAGCGCGCCGCGGAGATCGCCCGCGAAGTTGCCACGGCCCACGCCGCCGACGGCCGTCCCCGCTTCGTGATCGGCTCGATCGGACCGGGTACGCGTCTTCCGTCGCTGGGCCAGATTCGCTACGAGACGCTGCGCGACGACTTCGCGCTCCAGGTCGACGGGCTGATCGCCGGCGGCGTCGACGTGCTGCTCGTCGAGACCGTTTACGACCTTCTCCAGGCAAAAGCGGCGATCAACGGTGCGCGCGCGGCGATGCGACGCGCGGGGCTGTCCTCACCGATTCCGATCATGGTTCAGGTCACGGTCGAGACGACCGGACGCATGCTCGTCGGCACGGAAATCGGCGCCGCGCTCACCGCGCTCGAAGCGATGCGGCCCGACGTCATCGGCATGAACTGCGCGACCGGTCCGGTCGAGATGACAGAGCACCTGCGCTACCTCGCGCAGCACGCTCGCACGTTCCTGTCAGCACTGCCGAACGCGGGGCTCCCGTCGGTCGTCGACGGCCGCACCCACTACGACCTCACCGCGCCGGAGCTCGCAGACGCGCACGAGCGGTTCGTCCGCGAGTTCGGGCTCAATGTCGTCGGCGGTTGCTGCGGCACCACACCCGAGCACCTGCGGCAGGTCGTCGAGCGGATCGACCACCGCGCGCCCGTACTGCGCACACCCGAGTTCGAGCCGGGTTGCTCCTCGATCTACTCGCACGTGCCGTTCGAGCAAGAGCTCGCATATCTGGCGATAGGTGAGCGCACGAACGCGAACGGCTCGAGGAAGTTCCGCGACGCGATGCTCGAAGCCGATTGGGACACCTGCGTCCAGATGGCGCGCGAGCAGGTGAAGGAAGGTGCGCACGTGCTCGACGTGTGCGTCGACTACGTCGGTCGCGACGGCGCGATCGACATGGACGAGATCGCCGGTCGGTTCGCGACCCAGGCGTCGCTGCCGCTCGTGTTCGACTCGACGGAGCCCCTCGTGCTCGAGGCGGGCCTGCAACACCATGGCGGCAAGGCGCTGCTCAACTCCGCCAACCTCGAGGAGGGTGAGGACGAGGGCAAGCGCATGGATCGCGTGTTCCGGCTCGCGCACGAATACGGCGCCGCCGTCATCTGCCTGACGATCGACGAGGAGGGGCAGGCCCGTACGGCCGACTGGAAGCTGCGGGTGGCGCGTCGCATCTACGACATCGCCATCGAGCGCTACGGCCTGGAACCGTCCGACCTGATCTTCGACGCGCTCACCTTCCCGCTCTCGACCGGCGACGACGATCTCCGGCGAGACGCGATGGAGACGATCGAGGCCATCCGGCGCATCAAAGCCGAGCTTCCCGGCGCGCACACAGTGCTCGGGTTGTCGAACGTGTCGTTCGGGTTGAAGCCCGCGGCCCGGCACGTGTTGAACAGTGTCTTCCTGCACGAGTGCCGCGAGGCCGGACTCGACGCCGCGATCGTGCACGCGGCGCGCATCATGCCGCTGCACCGGATCGACGAGCAGCAGCGCGCGGCCGCGCTCGATCTCATCTACGACCGGCGGCGGAAGAACTACGACCCCCTCACCGAGTTCATGGCGCTGTTCGAGAACGTCGAGGCGGGCGCGATCGAGAAGGAAGACCGCTCGGGTTGGCCGGTGGCCGAACGCTTGAAGCACCGCATCATCGACGGCCAGCGCGACGGTCTGGAAACCGACCTCGACGAGCAACTCGCCACCATGACACCGCTCGAGATCGTGAACGACGTGCTCCTCGACGGCATGAAGGTCGTCGGCGAGCTGTTCGGCAGCGGTCAGATGCAGCTGCCCTTCGTGCTCCAGTCGGCCGAGACGATGAAAGCCGCGGTCGCCTACCTGGAGCCGATGATGGAGAAGGCCGATGCGGCGGGCAAGGGCACGGTCGTGCTCGCGACGGTGAAGGGCGACGTCCACGACATCGGCAAGAACCTCGTCGACATCATCCTCACCAACAACGGTTACCTTGTCTACAACCTCGGCATCAAGATCGCGATCAACGAGATGATCGAGAAGGCGCTCGAGGTGGACGCCGACGCGATCGGCATGAGCGGCCTCCTCGTGAAGTCGACGTTGATCATGCGCGACAACCTCGAAGAACTGAACACGCGCGGGCTCGCCGACCGGGTGCCGGTGTTGCTCGGCGGCGCGGCCCTGACCCGCAACTACGTCGAGCGCGACCTACGCGAGGTCTACGACGGCCGCGTGTTCTACGGCAAGGACGCGTTCGAAGGTCTGCGCACCATGGACGCCCTCGTCCAGGGCCGGCGCGACGGCACGCTCGACGAGAAGTTCGGACGCGAACCGGGCGGACGCAACTTGCCGCCGCGGAAGTCGCAACAGCCGGTCGACGAGACGATCGAGATCCCGGCGCGCTCCGACGTCGCCACCGACGTTCCCGTGTTCGCGCCGCCGTTCGTCGGCTCCCGGGTCGCCAAGGGCATCTCGCTCGACGAGATCGCCGGCTACGTGAACGAGACCGCGCTGTACCGCAACCAGTGGCAGTTCCGTCCCGAGTCGGGCGAGCCCGACCCCGACTTCAAAGCGCGCATCCGTCCGACATTGCGCGCCCAACTCGACATCGCGAAGCAAGAGGGTCTGCTCGTACCTGCGGCCGCGTGGGGCTACTTCGCAGTGAACAGCGAGGGCGAGAACCTGGTCGTCTGGAAGGACGACACCCGCACCCAGGAATGGCTGCGTTTCCAATATCCGCGCCAACGCAAAGCGCCGTGGCTCTCGATCGCCGACTTCTTCCGCCCGATCGACTCCGGCGAGACCGACTACGCCGCCTTCCACGTCGTCACGATGGGGTCCGCGGCGAGCGCACGCGAAAAGGAGTTGTTCGCCGCGGACAAATACCAGGACTATCTGCTCTTGCACGGGCTGTCGGTCGAGATGACCGAAGCACTGGCGGAGTTGTGGCACCGCCGGATCCGTGAGGAGTGGGGCTTCGCCGACGAGGATGGACCGACGCTCACCGGGCTGTTCAAGCAGCAGTATCGCGGGTCGCGTTACTCGTGGGGCTACCCGGCGTGCCCCGACCTCGACGACCAGACGAAGGTCGCCGAGCTTTTGGAGATCGACCGGATCGGCGTAGCGCTCACCGAGGAGTTCCACCTCGTACCCGAGCAGTCGACGAGCGCCATCATCGTCCCCCACCCCGAGGCAAAATATTTCGTCGTTTAATTTTCGTTCGACTTGCTGTGCGGCCGGCTGCGCCGGCGAGTTGAGGCTGCGCCGAACGGTTGCGAGCTCCCTTCGCTCTCGCTTCGCCCTCGCTCCGGTCGCCGCGTCACGGGCGAAGCACCGCCCTGGCGACCAAGTCAGTGCCGAAGGCGGTCAGGATCGCCAAGTAAAGGAGCCCCGTTGCCGCCATCACGGCCGAGTAGTAGCGCTCGCGTAGCGCGGCCCAGGTGAGGCCGACGAGTCCGATCGTCATCACGCCGCACGCGACCCAGATC
>JALYLU010000474.1 GCA_030774075.1 Actinomycetota bacterium
AGCCGTGTCGCCTATGAGCAAACCCATCTCGTGTTCCTCTCGTCATCCCACTTCGACTCGAAAACAGATCTCCAACTTGCCACGGTCGACGCCGCTGGGCGAATTCTCGCCGAACAGGTGATCGAGCGGCCCCCCCGTGCGCCTCTCTGCGCCGGGACGGGCTGTTCGCAGGGCACTATTCCGACCCGGTCCACGCCGCAATCGTGCACGCCGACTAAGTCGTAGCGTGCGGGCGTGCCCCGCGACGAGCTCTCGTACTGCCGGATCTGCGCCGCCGCGTGCGGCATCGTCGTCACGGTCGAGGGCGACCGGGTCGTGCGCGTGCGTGGCGACGAGGACCATCCGGTATCCCGCGGGTACGTGTGCTCGAAGGGACGCGGGCTTGCCGCCTGGCATCACTCGCCCCGCCGCCTCGATCGCCCGCGACTGCGCGGCCGCGACGTGACCTGGGACGAGCTGCTGGCCGACCTCGCCGAACGACTCGACGTCGTCATCGGCGCGGACGGGCCCGACGCCGTCGGGCTCTACCTCGCAACCGGTCTCGCGTACGACGCCGCCGGGCAGATCGCGGCGAGCCAGTGGCTCCCGTCGATCGGCAGTCGATCGTTCATCACGGCCGTCACGGTCGACAACGCGCCCGCGCTCGTTGCCGCCGCGCTGGTGAGCGGCGAGCCGATGCTGAACCCGGTGTGGGATCCGACCGTCCCCGGCCTGGCGATCCTCGTCGGCACCAACCCGGTCGTCTCCCACGGCTACGGCACCGCACTCCCGGATCCGATTCGCTACCTGCGCGAGTACCGCGCGCGCGGCGGGCGGGTGTGGGCGCTCGATCCGCGCCGGACCGAAACCGCGGCGCGAGCCGACGTGCACGTGCCTGTCCGGCCCGGCGCCGACGTCGCGGTGCTCGCGGCGTTGGCCAACGCCTTGCTCGAGCGCGGCGCCGACGAACACGAGCTGAGCGCGCACTGCGACGCCGACGAGGTCGCCGCGCTTCGTACCGCGCTCACCGGGTTCACGACCGAGCGGGCCGCGGCGACGGCCGACGTCGATCCCTCGCTGCTCGAGCGACTCGTCTCCGAAGTGCGGGCGTACCCGGGACGCGTCGCGATGCACTGCGGCACCGGCGTGACGATGTCCCGAGACGGTGTACTCGCGGAGTGGCTCCGCTGGGTCGTCCTCATCGCGTCGGGCTCGCTCGACCGCGCCACCGGCATGTACTTCCACCGCGGCGCCATCCACCGGCTGCGTCGACGAAAATCGGCGCCGACCGAGCCGGGTCCGAAGAGCAGGCCCGAGCTTCCACGAGTCCTCGGGCAGATCCCCGCGGTCGCGCTCGCCGACGAGATCGAGGCGGGGAACATCCGCGCGCTCTTCATCACCGGTGGGAATCCGCTCACCGCCTTCCCGCAGCCCGATCGCTTGAAGGCCGCGCTCCAGAAGCTCGACGTGCTCGCGATCGTCGACGTCGCCGACAACCAGCTCACCGAGGTGGCAACCCACGTCCTGCCCGCGACCGGCCAGCTGGAACGCGCGGACGTCACGCTGGCCGAGCTCACCGCGCTTCGATCCGGCCTCCAGGCGACCCGGCCGATCATCGAACCAGTGGCGGACCGCCGACCCGTCTGGTGGATGTTCGCGGCGTTGAGCCGGGCAATGGGTCGGGCGGCGCCCGGTGCGCCGGACCCGGACGACCTCAGCGACGAGGACTACCTGCGAGGCATCCTGGCGCACTCACGCCTCGACGCCGACGACGTGTTCGCGGCGGGGCCGCGAGGGATAGACGCACCCGTCGAGTACGGCTGGGTCCACGACGAGCTACTCCCGGACGGACGCTGGTCGATCGCGCCCGCTCCACTCCTCGAGCGCCTCACCGCCTACGCCGATCCCGCGCCTGCCGACTTCGTCCTCGCGCCGAGGCGGGAGATGGCTTGGAGCAACTCGATCGCGTACGGCTCGAACGCGACCGGACCTGTGGTGCATCTCAACCCCGCCGCGCTCAACGCGAACGACGAGACCGACAATGACTTCGTCGCACTCGCGACGGAGCACGGCCGTATCACCACCGCGTTCGTGGCCGACCCGGCGGTGCGCGACGGAGTGGTCTCGATGTCGCACGGCCACCCGGACGCGAATCCCGGCGACCTCACGAGCGGGGACGTAGCCGTCGATCGACTCACTGCGATGCCAAGAGTCGCGGGCCTGGAGGTCGACGCAACCCGGCTCGACGCGCAGATCGAGTGCGAGAAGCACCAAACGCAGTCGGATTGAAACCAGTGCGGAGAGGCCTCGTCGACCGGCGAGTAGCTAGGCGCGCCCCAGCGCATCGAGATCGCGCGTCGCGTAACCGTGGTGCTCCATCTCCTCTTCGAAGACGACGTGCAAGCACGCTTGCACGGGCGCGTTGCCGTTTTCGAGCACCTCATGGGATTGACTGAGGTCGGCCGGCTCGAGATCGGCGAGATACTTCGCGAAGCGCGCGGCGCGATCGCGACGCACGGCCAGCGTGTCGGCGAACGACGGATCGGAGTCGCGATCGATGCCGGGCCACGGGAAGTCGAGACTCCCGGTGTTCGGCAAGCCGATCGGGTCGAACGCGCCGCCGAGGATCGGCGCGATGAACCACTTGTCCATTGCGAACACCAAGTGGCGAAGCGTTTGCACGAACGAAAACTCGCCGTCGACCGACGCGTGTAGCGCTTCCTCGGGGAGCTGTTGCGCGCGTTCGATGGTCGCGGCCCAACGAGAGGAGACCGCGCTCCACGCCGCGCGCATCCCTTCGGGATCCGTCGGCTCCATGAGCGCCCGTTCCGGATTGATGCGAGCGAGCTCAGAACTCACGTACGCGGTGACGTCGACGCCGTTGATCGTCACGCCGTTGAACATGCCGTCGATGTCGACGTTCACCAACCACACGTCCGACATCTTCACGTTCGTCAGGTTGGCGCCCTCAACCCGCGCGTCCGTGAGATCGACCTCGCGGAACTGCGCGCCGCGCAGGTCGGTGCCTTCGAAGTCCGTCATGCGGTAAGTGTTCCAGACGAGACACGCCCTAACCATGGCGAAAGGTGGAGACGATGGGACTCGAACCCACGACCGCCTGCTTGCAATTCGATCGAGCGGTTATGGTCCGACATCGTCGAACACAAAACCGCAGGTCAGCTCACTTTGTGGACCACGGCGAACGAGCCGGAATGACGGCGTCCGCGCGACGGACGCGCGATGGAATCGATGAGCGCCACGCCATTGCAACCCGGCTCGGAAATCTTCAGCTCGCAGCGCGGAGCTCGAGGGTGATGTTGAGGTGCAGCGCGCTCGCCGCTCGTTGCAGGGTGGTGAGGGTTGCGCCGACACCACCGGCTTCGAGTCGCGCGATCGCCGCTTGGCTGGTTCCCATGCGTTGGGCGAGATCGCGCTGACTCAGCTCGGCTGCCTCGCGCGCGTCGCGGATCTGTTCGCCAACGCGACGCTGTTTCAGTTGCTTGATCGTGGTGCGGGCGATCAGTCCTCCTCCGCGGTGTGACCTTCGGCGACGCATCGCCGCATGACAGTTCGTGCTCGTTCAACCTCGTGACGTTCGTTCATCCGTTGCTTGCGGAACACCGTCGACAACACGATGCGCCTGGCGCCCGTGAAAGAGAATGAGATGCGCCAGGTGACTCGGTTGAGATCGAACCTCAACTCGAACAGGCCCGCGCCCAACGACCGCGAAGCCGGCATCCGCAACGCGCTCCCGCGATCCGCCAATCGCTCGATGTGCGGCAACAACAAGGCGAACTCCTTGATCGAGATCGTGTCGAGCCATTGCTCCACCTCCCACATGACATCAGAAATGATGTCAACATCAGACGGGTTGATGGCAGAGATATGGCGCGCCGCATCGCTCCTCGCGAGGCTTGCCCGCTCTTGGACGGGTTCTGCGAGCGCACAGGGGCAGATCGGCGCTACGGCGCACAGAATCCGGCTCGACGACGACCTGACTCGCAGATCGCCCGAGTGATCCTCGACCGAGAAGCGATCCGTGATGCACCATCGCTACTTGTTGGCGAACGCGCTCAGAGGCAAGACTCGTCTCGTGACCACCGGTGATCATCTGCATGACGTTCTCACCGGCCAGCATGTAACCATCCTTCAAACCAGCCGCGACACTGACGGCAAACTCCTCCAACTGGAAGTGCGCCTCGATCCCGGTGGCTGGGTCCCACTGCACGTACACGTTCGACAAGACGAGCGCGTCGAGGTGCTCGAAGGTTCGTTGACAGTTCGTGTGGCAGGCAAGGAGCAGG
>JALYLU010000475.1 GCA_030774075.1 Actinomycetota bacterium
CATCACGACCGCGCGGGTGTCGTCGGGGCTCATGACGAACTGAAGAGGTTCACCAGGAAGGGCCGCGGTGCCGAGCACGTGTCCGTCGCCGAGGTCGATACGTTCAATTGGCCGCACCTTGTCGTTGTGCTCGTCGTGGAGAGCAACCAGCGCAGTCCGGTGATCCGTCGGGACGAACGACCACACGTCGGTCGTGTCGTCGACGCCAGGGACCGGCACTGTTTCGGTCGCCCCCGACGCAAGGTCGATGCGGACGGGGCGCTCGCCGTGCGCCTGAGGGTTGGCGTACAGGTATCGACCGTCGGGACTAAATGCGATCGCGCCCGCGGAGCTGCTTCCGGTGTGCAGGTAGCCGAGGAATGACGGGTCGGCGTACAGCGCGGACTGCAGCGCGCTGGTCGTGGCCGCACCCGGATCGCGACGGGCAGCTTCGACGGCCAGCAACATCGCGACATCGCGCTTCGATGCGATCTCTGCCGGAACCCCTGCCGACTGTCGACTGGACGGGTCATCCTGCGGGCTACGAAGAAGTCGGCGACGGGTTCATGCTGACCTCGGCGCTGCGAGAGGGGTCGAACGAAGATGCCGAAGCAGCCGCCTACGCGCTGGCGGCGGGCGCGACCGGTGGTGACTCGACCGGCCACACATGGAAACTGAAGACGCCGGGTGGGGCACTCGGTGCCGAAGGCAGCCGGCTCGCGCTCATCCTGCCGGTCGATATGAAGCCGCCCCCCTCGCCCATGGACCGGAAGCGGAAGAAGGCGCCAACGAGTTCCTCCGTGCTCAACTGCCTGCGCCGCAACAACGCGACGGCGATCGCGTACATACAAGACCTTGCGACACTCGTTCCCACGAGCGCGCTTGACCCGGCCCATCAAGTGGCGCTGTTCGGCAAACTCGCGCAGGGCGCACTGAACTCATTCGCGACGCGCAAGGAGCTGCCTAACTCCGGGGTCTACAAGTCGCGCGCTGGCACCGCATGGCTGGAACACCGCGCGCTCACGTCGCCGATTCCGTAGCGCGCGTTCGCGACGTGTCGCGCTCAGCGCTCCTGTTCCGTCGACACGGCCGTGAGCGCGCGCCGCCCCGTCGCGGATCAATCGATGCGATGAGCATTTGCCGAGCGACTTCACGTCGCGACCTGCGGAGCAACGACCTTCGGGTTATCCGCCCGATGCAATCCCGCGACGTACATCGTCGGCGCCGCTCGCACGGTCGACTCTGCGGGACAGAACGACACGCGACGGGAGCAACCGGGACACGACGACACAAACATGCCGCGCTCCGTGACCGGAACGCACGACCTTCGGGTTGTACGGCACCACGCCGGCGGCAAAACTGCCGCCTTGCGGCACCAATTTCGGCACCACATGCAGAAGGCCCGATGCTTTCGCACCGAGCCTGACCTGCATTTTCGTTGGTGGCGGGGGTAGGATTTGAACCTACGACCTTCGGGTTATGAGCCTCCGGAAGACGCTCTCCCCTACTCCCCGTCGCTCCCATGCAGTACCGCTGACAAGGCGATACGCGCGACGCTCGTGACGTCGAATCCCGCCTACTCCCTTTCAATGCCGCAGAACACGGCACCATTCACGGCACCACGCGCGATGCAAAACGACGCGCCACGTCGAGTGACTACGCGACGGTCCTGCCAAGGAGATGGCGGTTCTTCGCGACGGATCCCGGCAGGACCACGAAGTGAACCTGACCGTCGTCATCGACGGCCGCGACACGTACGACGGCACGGGCAGCCTGATTGCCGGCCAGAAGCATCGCGCCTTGAATGACGCGCGCCGGCTCACGCGCATCCGCAAGCGTCGACCAACCGAGCCCGTCGTCGTCTTGGGCGTTGAGGTCGGCGACGAGGTCTATCTCGTCCGTGGCGTCTTTCATGTCACGTCTCATAATACGGGTTCACAATCGAACGGTGTTCGCAGTTGCAGAGCCGTTCAATGCCCTGCTGGAGATCGTCGAACACCACGTCGAAATGGAGGGGATTCCGTCCGGTCGCCTCGAGCTCCAAGCCCGCAGTCCTCAGCACCCCGACTGCGACGAGGGTCAGCACCTCGAAGCGCACCAACGGAGGCTGTTGCGCCAGCTCGTCGAACGTGGCGCCACGCAGGGCGAAGACCGAGATCCCGTAGACGCCGTAGATCGCGTGGTTGCGTTGCGCGTCTTCGCGCAGCAGCACGGCATCGAGCACGCCGCCCCGGATCACGACGATGTCGTCGCGGTCGAGGGTGTCGCCCTCGCGCCGATATCGCTCCTTCGGCACGGCTCCTACCAACCTTTCGCGTCGAGCTCATCCTCGCGGGTGGATGCGACAACAACGAGCGAACGCCGCGAGGGTGCCCCCGACCGGTACCTCGGTGATATGCGCTTCGAGGTGTTCAGCGCGAGTTATGGGACACCTCGGACTGATCGGCTCGCGGTCAGCCGAGGCGTTGCAGTGCTTCGGTGGCCCGTCGTTCGACGTTCGCGTACCCGTGGTCGGCGGCGAGCGCGTGCGCCTTGGTGAGAAGATCTCGAGCCTTTTCGGTATCGCCCGGAGCGTTGCGTTCGGCAAGCATCGTTCCCCACCAGAGGTTGGTGCGAGCGGCGAAGAACTTTGCACCCACTCGGGAACACGAACCGGCGGCTTCGGTGAAGTACGCGTGGGCTTCGTCGTAGCGGCCGAGGACCGCCGCGAGGCCGCCGAGATAGTGGTTGACCGGGCCTTCAGCCGTCGGGCCGGTCGTGACCCACTGATCGGCCCACGGCTTCAGCTGGTCGACGAGTGGCGACGCGTATGTCGGGTCCTGGCATCCGATGGCGGCGGAGGCGTACAGGACCATTCCGGTGATGTAGGCCGCGTCGAGCGGGAGCTCGAATTCTGCGGCCGCGAACTCCGCCAGCAGTTGACGCGCTCCCGTCCTCTCCCGCGGAGTATGCAGAGCGACACGCCGCGCCCCCCGGTTACGCGACCGTCTCGCCGTAGGAGACAGCGGTTCTTCGCGACGGAGATCAGCCCGATGTCATCCGTGTCGACTCTTGTCAGTAGAGGATGTCGAGGGCGTAGCGCAGTGCCCGGTCGAGGTCAGCGCGGGCTTGAATGTCGAGGTGACCGACGGCGTGGTCGTCAAGTGACACGAGAGGAATCGTGATCAGGTTGTCGCAACTGATCACGCTGGTCACCGGCAGGCCTTCGGCGATTCCAACCTCCACCTCGGAGCGGATACCGCGGATGGTTCGGGTGATCGGTGCGCAAGTGACGGCGGTCAGCACGGCGAGCGCCGCGTCGCGAGTGAGCACGCAAACCGGGCGCCGACCAACAGGTGGACCGAGATCAGCCCACACCACGTCACCGCGGGCTACCACTCCGGCACAGTGTGCGCCGCAAGCCGGGTCGCCGCGGTCACGACAGCCGGATCTTGCGGAATCCGGCGGTACGACTCCTGCAGCTCACGGTCAGCCGCGGCCAACTCGGAGGCCTCCAGCACCGCGGCCGCACCGCGCCGCAAGAGCTCCGAACGATTCGTTCCTTGTTCGTCGGCGAGTCGATCCAGGCGTTCGACGAGCTCATCATCGAGTTGAACGAGCACTTCTCTTCGTCCCATGCCTCATATGGTAAACCATATGGTCAACACACGCGGCCCTTGCGAAAGTTCATTGCCCAACCGGCCGACGGGACACGTCGCCTACGTCCTCGCCTTCAACGCGAACCGCGACTCGCAGAAGCTAAGGCGCACGGACGAGCGGATGACGAAATTCGACGCGCGGTTGCGTCACCAAGAGGCCGCTCTTCTCCGCGACGTCCGCGGCGTCGGCATCGAGACCCAGGCGCGCTGCTGCCCGCCGCACGAGCGCGCAATCGCCCTCGGGCTCCGCGGCCGCGATGAGCAGGAATGATTGCGTGTCGGACAGGAGCGTCCGGATGCGACCCAAGAAATGCGCCTCCAACCGGGCGCTGATGGGCAACGGTTCAGGGAGCAGTTCAACGCCCGCGAGCTGCTCTGAGGTCAACTCAGCGGCGAGCTCCTTCACCGCAAGCGGACACCCGCGGGTCTCGACGACAATGCGGCTCGCAACGTCGTCGCGCGGCGGCGCCGAGGCGACGTCAGTCAGCAGTTGCAGCGCGAACTCCTCAGCGAGTCCGCCCACCACGAGCTCGGGTAACCCGTCGAGAGGGACCTGAACATCGGCCGGATGGCGCACAGCCAGGAGAAGGGCGATTCGGTCGGCGTGCAGACGACGCGCGACGAACGCGAAGGCGTCCAGCGACTCTCGATC
>JALYLU010000476.1:0-456 GCA_030774075.1 Actinomycetota bacterium
GCGCAACAGGGGGGATCAACGTCATGAAGTTCAGGAGGATTGCTGCGGGCGCCACTGTTGCTCTCGCCACCATGACCACCTCTGGTCTGATCGCCGGACCTGCCGGCGCGGATCCGATCAACGCCAAGAAGGGGCAGGTCTACAACGTCGTCTGTGAGGACCTGGGGACGATCGAGATCGCGACCAATGGCAGCGGGGACTGGACGCCCGTTCTGGTCACCGCCGGCAACCAGGTGCTCGTGCCCTACCGCCTCCACCTCGAGTTCACCCCGGTCGGTGGCGAGACTCAGTCGCTCGATCTCGTCAAGCATGCGCCGCCCAAGAACGCCACGCTGGACGTGTGCACGTTCGGAAGCGACGACTCCCAGGGCAGCTTCAGAGCCATCGCCTGGGTCGCCGTTCGTCCCTGAACAGTTCTGCTCGCGATACGCGGGGCGCGTTCGGTCGAGGCGCGTC
>JALYLU010000476.1:466-4261 GCA_030774075.1 Actinomycetota bacterium
TGATGCGAAGGGTGCGCGGTCGTGATTCATCCGTTCGGAGGCTCGTGGAGGTCGGCAATGGTCACCGCACCGCGTCGCAGCGCTTCATTCGCAAGTCGCGCCCGACGGTGGTCCGTGGCGTCGACGCCGAACTTGTCGTACAACCTCGCAAGGTGCTGCTTGATCGCCGCCTCGGAAACCACCAGGGCAGCGGCGATCTCACGAATCGAGGCGGGCTCGGTGAAGAGATCACGATCGAGTAGCGGCCGGCAGAGCAAAACCAGGACGTCGTGTTCGCGGGCGGTGATGTTGGGGCTTTCGACGGGTGCCTTGGTCACGGTCCGGCCGATATCGGCGGAGTCGCGAAAGAGCAGCTTCGTGGACCCGACGCGCACTTCGTCGCCGTGGCGCAGCCTGCGGGCCGCGAAGATGCGTTCTCCGTTCACGTACGTGCCGTTCGACGAGCCGAGGTGGGTGACGCACCATCCGGCCGGGAACCGATCGAACACCGCGTGGAGGCGACTGACGGTGTCGTCATCATCGAGCGCGAGGTCGTTCTCTTCGCCCTTGCCGATGGTGACCCGGTCGCCGGGGAGCACGACCGTGCGCCGGCCCGCGATCGCCCAGACCTCGACGGCGGCGCTCATGGCCTTGAGCGTACGCGAGCCACGCGTCTCGTATCCTCGGAGTGCCGGATCGGGGGTGGCAACGCGGTCATGACCCAACTGATACGCGACCGCTACGAACCGCTCGAAGTCGTGGGCGACGGCGGAGAAGGCCGGCTCATGAAGGCGCTCGACCGGCAGCACGGCCGCTTCGTTGCGCTGAAGCTCCGAACGGTCGCGTCTGACGCCGACCGCGAGCTCATGCTCAACGAGGCGCGCGTGCTCCTCGCGCTGCCGCCCCACTCGAACCTTCCGCTCGTACGCGACGACTTCTTCGAAGGCGACCACTACGTCATCGTCATGGACTGGGTCGACGGTGTCGACCTCGGTCGAGTCCTCCGCACTAAAGGGCGGCCCGGACTCGCGCCGTCGAGCGTCGTCGCGTGGCTGGCGGAGGCCGCGGGCGCGCTGACCCACCTGCACACGCAGGAGCGTCCCGTGATCCACGGCGACGTGAAGCCCGCAAATCTGGTGCTGACTCGCGGCGGCCACATCGTGCTCGTCGACTTCGGGATCTCGACCGCGGCGCGCTCGTCCGAGCGTCGTCTCGGCACGGCGGGCTTCGCAGCGCCCGAGCTCGTGACGGGCGCGCCCGCGAGCCGCGCTTCAGACGTGTACGCGTTGGCCGCCACCGCGTACGCCTTGCTGACCGGCGCCCCGCCTACCGGCATCCGGAACGCGTGGGAGGGGATCGACCCCGAGCAAGCGGTCGCGCTCGAGACCGCGATTCGGTCCGGCCTCGCAACCGACCCGACGCGCCGACCGCGGACGCCGGGCGAGTTCGTCGAGCGGCTGCGCGCCGGTTGGGGCTCGACCCTTCCGACCGGCGTACTCACGTTCTGTATGACTGACATCGAGGGCTCCACCCCAGCATGGGAACGCGACCCGTTGTCGATGGCGCACGCGCTCGTGCGCCACGACGAGATCATCGCCGAAACCGTCGAGTCGTACGGCGGACGATTCCTGCAGTCGATGGGAGAAGGCGACTCGACCGTTTCGGTGTTCAGTGCGGCTGAACATGCCGTCAAGGCCGCCATCGACTGTCAACGTCGACTGCGCGCCGAGGTGTGGCCCGGCGATCTCGCCTTCGCGGTGCGTATGGCGCTGCATACGGGTGAGGCCGACCATCGGGGCAGCGACTACTTCGGCCCGACCCTCAGCGTCGCGGCGCGCGTGCGCGGTCTCGCCGACGGCAACCAGATCTTCCTCAGCGGCACGACCGCCGCGCTCGTCGCCGAATCCTTGCCTACCGGTGCGACCCTCGTCGAGCTCGGACCGCACCGGCTGCGCGGCGTGCAAGAGCCTGTGCCCGTGTTCGCGATCGCGGCGCCGGGTGTCGACGCGCCTCCGTCGCCCGCTGAATGCCCCTATCAAGGTCTGCTCGCGTTCGATGTCGACGACAGCGCACGGTTCTTCGGCCGCTCGGACGTGGTCGACGACTTGACAGATCGCGTGCGCAGCGCGGGGTTCGTTGCGCTCGTCGGAAGCTCGGGCAGTGGCAAGTCGTCGATTCTCCGAGCCGGTCTCTTCCCGGCGTTCGATGACGGCGAGATCGTGACGCCGGGCGAGCACCCGCCGGAAGTCCCGTCTGGTACCTCGCTCCTCGTCGTGGACCAATTCGAGGAGCTCTTCACGCTTTGTCATGACGACGACGAGCGCGCGTGTTTCATCGACGCGATTCTCGACTACGACGGACCGGTCGTCATCGGGATTCGCGCCGACTTCTACGGCAGCTGCGCGAGCCATCCTGCGCTCGCGGCGGCCGTCGCCACCGAGCAGCTGCTTCTCGGTCCGATGAGCGAACAAGAACTGCGCGAAGTCATCATCGAGCCCGCTCGCACGTGCGGGCTACGAGTCGAAGGTGCCCTCGTCGATCTGCTCGTGAGCGAAGTCGCAGGCGAACCGGGCGCACTCCCGCTCCTCTCGCATTCGCTGCTGGCTACGTGGGCGGCGCGCGACGGTCGCACGCTCACCCTCGATGCGTACCGCCGCACCGGCGGCGTGCGGGCCGCAATCGCGACCACCGCGGATCGCGTCCTCGAGTCGGTCGATGCCCGGCAACAGGTTCTCGCCCGGCGGGTGCTGTTGCGGCTCGTCGAGCCCGGGGAAGCCGCGGAGGACACGCGCCGGCGAGCCGCGCTCGCGGAGTTCGCCGGCCCCGACGCGAGCGAAGTCACCGCGATCCTCGCTCGCCTGACCGACGCGCGGCTCGTCACCGTCGACGAGGGGTCGGTGCAGCTCGCGCACGAGGCGCTCATCCGCGAATGGCCGCAACTGCAACGGTGGCTGGACGAAGACCGCACCGCGTTGCGTCTGCACCGTCACCTGACCGCAGCCGCCGATGCATGGGTAGCGGCGGGCCGTGACGCCGGCGAGCTGTATCGCGGACAGCGCCTCGCGGCTGTGACCGAGTGGCGCGCGTCGGGACCCGCACTCTCGACCACCGAAGGCGAATTCGTCGATGCAAGTGTCGCCGAGCAGGATCGGGTGCATCGGAACCAGGCGCGCACGAACCGTCGTTTGCGCGTGCTCCTCGGCGCGGTGGCACTCGTGCTCGTGGTCGCACTCGTCGCCGGCGCGGTCGCGTTCGTGCAGCGCCGACGCGCGGCCGACGCACGTGACCGAGCCGACGTGGCCCGCGTCGCCGCGGTGTCGCGCAGTGTCATCGACCGTCAAGCCGACCTCGGGTTACTGCTCGCGGTCGCAGCGGACCGGCTCGACCCCACCGCCGAGACGCGCGGCACGCTCTTGAACGCGCTGACCAGCCATCCGCTGCTGATTGGTCTGCTGCACGGAGCGCGATCGGGCCTCGAGGCCGCAATCTTCAGTCCCGACGGCGCAACGCTCGCAACGCCGACGTCCGACGGCACCGGAACGATCTTGTGGGATACGCGCTCGCATCAGCGCATCGCGACGCTGGCGGGACAGGGCAACGTAAACCTCGGTGCCGCGTTCAGCCCGGACGGCCGCTGGCTTGCGGTGCCCACCGCTTCCAGCTCGGCGGCGCCCGACGAGACCAACAGCGGCATGCAGATCTGGGACGTGCACACGCGCCGGCTCGTCCGCTTCATTCCAAGCCCGAAAGCGAAGTTGTCGAGCGCGGTCTGGAGTCGCGACGGCTCGATCCTCATCGCGCAGGGCAACGTGGTAG
>JALYLU010000477.1 GCA_030774075.1 Actinomycetota bacterium
GTTGAATCCCGGAGAAGACCCGCGTCATGGGCGGCCACGTTATCGGCCGTCTGCGGCCGTCCGGGGACGTTCTCGCTGGTCGCCGCGCTGTACCACAGGCCTGTGATTCGGCGCGGGTATCCTGGCTCCGTGCCGTACGAGGTCTCGACGCCCGTTTTCGAAGGCCCGTTCGACCTCCTGTTGCACCTGATCCTCAAAGAGGAGGTCGATCTCTGGCAGATCTCGCTCGCGCGCATCGTTGATGTGTTCTGCGCCGAGGTGGAGCACATGGAGCGGGTCGACCTCGACGTGGCGACCGAGTTCCTGCTCATCGCCGCGACGCTCGTCGAGCTGAAGGCGCGCCGTCTGTTGCCCGGCCGCGAAGACGTCGACCTCGACGAGGAGCTCATGCGATTCGAGGAGCGCGATCTGCTGCTCGCGCGCCTGCTCGAATGCAAGACCTTCCAGGACGCGGCGCGGGTCATGAACGAGCGGCTGCAGTCCGCGAGCCGCTCGATCGCGCGGGCGGCCGGGCCGGAGGAGCCGTTCCGATCGCTCGCGCCCGATCCGCTCGAACGGGTGGCACTCGATGCGTTCCTCGCCGCCGCCCGTAGGGGTCTCGCACCGAAGCCGGCCGAGGAAGTCGAGACCACGCACATCGCGCCGATTCGTGCGAGCGTGCGCGATGCGATCGACACGGTGCTCGCATTGTTGCCCGAGCGCGGATCGGTGCAGTTCCGTGAGCTCACGTACGGCGTGAGCGAAAGGCTCGAGATCATCGTGCGCTTCCTCGCGGTGCTCGAGCTGTTCAAGCAGGGCGTCGTCGATCTCGAACAGGTCGAGAGCTTCGGCGAGCTGATGGTGCGACCCCTGGCCGCCGGCGAGCGGGTCGCGCTCGACGTCTCCTCGCTCGAGGAATGGGGCGACCAGCCGAGCGTCGGACCGGCGGGCATCCGGCCGAGCGTCGAGGATATGCGGGTTCAGGAGCAGGTGTGAGCGGGCCGGAAACCTCGATCGACGTGGAGTCACGCCGCGCCGTGGAGGCGATCGTGCTGGCCGCGACCGAGCCCGTGCACCCGACGGTGATGGCCCAGCTCCTCGAGTTGTCCGTGGAGGCGATCGAGGATCTCTGCGCGCAGCTCGCGGTCGAGTACGAGGCACAAGGCCGCGGATTCCAGCTCGCGCGGGTCGCGGGCGGCTACCGCTTCCAGACCCACCCCGACGCGTACGCGTATGTCGAACGGTTCGTGCTCGACGGTCAGACGGCACGCCTCTCGGGTCCGGCGCTCGAGACCCTCGCGATCATCGCCTACAAGCAGCCCGTCTCCCGCGCGCAACTATCTGCGATACGGGGGGTAAACGTCGAGGCAACATTGAAGACGCTGGTGGCGCGCGGCTACGTCGACGAGATCGGGCACGATCCGTCTCCCGGGAATCCGTCGATGTTCGCGACCTCGCGACTCTTCCTCGAACGATTGGGTCTGAACTCGCTGGCCGACCTGCCCGCGCTCGCCGACTTCGTGCCCGAGTCTTCGATCGTCGAGGCGCTCGAGCGCGGGCTGTTGATGTCGTCCGCCGAACCGGCCGGCTCGCGCGCTTCTGACGAATCCGCGCTCGAGCCTTAGTTCCATGGTCGAAGAGGGCGAGCGGCTGCAGAAGGTGCTCGCGCGTGCGGGCGTCGGCTCCCGTCGAACGAACGAGATGCTCATCGCCGAGGGTCGGGTCACCGTGAACGGCGAGGTGGCCGTGCTCGGCCGGCGCGTCGACGCCGAACACGATCGCGTCGCGCTCGACGGGGTGCCGGTGGTCGTCGACGCGAGCGTCGTGCACTGGCTGCTCAACAAGCCCGCGGGCTACGTGACGACGGCGCACGATACGCACGGTCGCCCGACGGTGCTCGATCTCGTGCCCGGCGAGCCTCGGGTCTTCCCGGTCGGTCGTCTCGATCTCGACACCGAAGGGCTGCTGCTGCTCACGAACGACGGCGAGCTCGCGCAACTGCTCACGCACCCTCGTCACGGCGTTGAGAAGGAGTACTTCGCCGAGGTCGAAGGCAAGCCGACGCCGGCCGACCTGCGTGCGTTGCGAGCCGGGGTGGAGCTCGACGACGGTCCGACCCGTCCGGTTCGGGTGAAGGTCGTCCAGGAGTCGGCGCGTGGGACAACCGCGCTGACGATCGTCGTGAAGGAGGGCCGCAAACGGATGGTGCGCCGGATGTGCGCGGCCGTCGGCCACCCCGTCGTTCGGCTCGCCCGCACCCGCATCGGAACGCTTCGCGATCCGCACCTCGCACCGGGTACGTGGCGCGTGGTGACGGCCGGCGAGGGGCGTGCCCTCTATGCCGCCGCGCTCGACGGCATCGCGAAGGCATCCGAGTAACGTGGCGAGCCGTGAGATTACTGGCACTGCGGGGCGCGACGACCTTCGACGAGGACACGAAGGCCGACATCGACACCAAGACGCAGGCGCTGATTCGCGAGATGCTCGAACGCAATTCCGTCGCGCACGATGATCTCGTGAGCATCATCTTCACCGCGACCGACGATCTCACCGCCGAGTTCCCTGCCACCGCGGCCCGCGCGCTCGGCCTTGGTGATGTGCCGTTGCTGTGCGCCCGGGAGCTCGGCATCGTGCACGGGATGACGCACACGATCCGTGTGCTGATGCATTTCTACGGCGATCAGAAGCGCGGCGATCTCCATCACGTGTACCTCGAGGGCGCACGGTCGCTCCGCGACGACCTTCCCGAGTAGTCGTGCGAGCCGCAGTCATCGGCACGGGCCTGATCGGCGGCTCGATCGGGTTCGCGCTCGCCGAGCTCGGACATGACGTCGTCGGCTTCGACCGCGACCCCGATCGGCTGGCCCGCGCCCGGAAGCTCGGTGCGGTCGGATCGATCGCGGGCGATCTCCAGCAAGCCGCGAGCGGGGCAGACGTCGCGTTCGTCGCGCTGCCTGTGGGCGCGATCGCCGATGCGGTGGCGCAGCTGCTCGAGGCCGGCGTGCCGCTCGTGACCGACGTGGGGTCGGTGAAGGGTCCGGTCGTCGCGGAAGTGGCTCGCCGCTGCCCCGGGCACGCGACCCGGTTCATCGGAGGCCATCCCATGGCCGGTTCCGAGCAGGAGGGCATCGACGGTGCGCGGGCTGACCTGTTCGTCGGAGCCGCCTGGGTGGTGACGCCGACTCCGGCGACTGCGGAGGATGCGTACACCACGTTGCGCGGGCTCGTGCGCGACCTGCAGGCCGAGGTCGTGGCCGTGACCCCCGAAGACCACGATGTTCTCGTCTCGTTCGTCAGTCACGTGCCCCAGCTCGCGGCATCGACGCTCATGGACGTTGCGACGACGCACGAGGCCCAGCACCGCGCGTTGTTGCGGCTGGCCGCAGGCGGGTTCCGCGACATGACGCGGATCGCGGCGAGCCAACCGACGATCTGGCTCGACATCCTGACGTCGAACCGCGATGCGATCCTGGGCGCGCTCGACTCGTACCTCGCGGGACTGCAGAACGCGCGCGAGATCGTAGCCGCGGGCGATCGTGACGCATTGAAGGCGTTACTCGACCGCGCGCGCGCCGCGCGTCGAAACCTTCCGGTGGGGATCTCGATGACGACGAAACTCGTCGAGTTGCGCATTCCGGTGCCCGACCGTCCCGGTGTGCTCGCCGAGGTGACGACGCTTGCGGGACGTCTCGGCGTCAACGTCGCCGACGTCGAGATCGCCCACTCGAAAGAAGGCGGTGCGGGTGTGCTGGTGCTGATCGTCGCCGCCGACGAAGCCGGTGCGTTCGAAGCCGGCCTGCATCAGCTCGGTTACCACACCGGTCGGACGGACATCGCGTGAGCGTCGACCCGACGGACGTGCCGGACGTTCTCGTCGTCGGCGGCGCGCGACCGCTCCGGGGGCGGTTGCGGGTTCCCGGCGACAAATCGATCTCACACCGGGCCCTGATCTTCGGTGCGCTCGCGGAGGGTTCGAGCGCGATCACGAATCTCGCGACCGGCGCCGACGTCTGCGCGACGTCGCGCGTGCTCGAGCAGCTGGGTGCGACGGTTGGGTCCGACGGCGATGCCGTGATCGTGGGCGGCGGAGGTGTCGAGGGCTTCACCGAACCGGCCGACGTGCTCGACTGCGAGAACAGCGGCACGACGATGCGGGTGCTGGCGGGTGTGCTCGCGGGGCGGCCGTTCCTGTCGGTGCTCAGCGGCGACGCGTCGCTGCGCGCTCGTCCGATGGGCAGGGTCGTCGAACCGCTTCGCGCGATGGGCGCCGACGTCGACGG
>JALYLU010000478.1 GCA_030774075.1 Actinomycetota bacterium
AGAATGGTCCTTGCGGGAGAACGAGAGCGAGACCAAGTCACACGAACGCGCGAAAGATGGGAGTGTCAACATGCCCACCTACCAGATGGTCTACGGAGACACCGAACAGGTCGTACGCGAGACGTTCAGCGACGTCGAGGTGCAACGAGAGGACGGCTGGGTAGTGCTCTTCCGCGGGTCGGACGCCATCCTTCGGGTGCAAGAGGACCACGTGCATTCACTCGAGATGGTCGACTGACGCGAACAAACGACAGTGCGACGTCGCGACCGCCGAGGAGGCCGCCACGACAAGTCACTCGGCCGAAAGGAGCTGGCGTGTCCACTGCCACCGAGATCCTCATCGTCGCGGGGATGCTCAACCTGCTGGTTGGCGCGCTTTCCGGCATCCCGATGGGGCTGGTCCGCCAGGCCGGCGTGCCGGAAGTGCCGAAGTATCTGACCATGGTGCATCTGGGTGGACTGATGCATGGCCCGATTCTGTTGGGTGTCGGCTTCGCGCTGACCATCTCGACGCTTTCGGCGTGGCTCGCCACCTCGGCCGCCATCGTCCTGTCGGCCGCGTCCGGGTTGCTCGTCATCAAGGACACGCTGAACTGGCGTCAGCACGTCACCGACGAGTTCGCACAGAACACGTTGGGCCTGCAAATCGGGAAGATCTTCGGACCACTCCACATCGTGGGGCTCGGCCTCGCCACCGCGTGTGTCATCAGCGGGCTGTAGCACGCCTGCTGCGCATACGCTCGCCGCATGCCGGTCAAAGAAGGAGCCGTCCCGCCGTTCCCCGAAGGCGCCGACCCCGACGAGTACGACCGCCTTCGTCGTCGCGTCCTGTGGAAGATGCCGAGCGGGCTCTACTTCGTCGGCTCGACCGACAGGGCCGAGCGCCGCAACGGCATGACCCTGAGCTGGGCGACGCAGGTGTCGTTCGCGCCGAAGTGGATCGGCATCGGAGTGGAGCGCGACGCGTTCACGCACGAGCTGATCGAAGCAGGTGGGGTGTTCAGCCTGTGCATGATCGATCGTGAAGATCGTGCGATCGTCCGCAAGTTCACGAAGCCGGTCGACGTCGACCTCGCGGCACGCACGTTGAACGGATTCGCGTATCTCGACGGCCCGGCGACGGGGGCGCCGGTACTCGCGCAGTCCGTCGCGTACGTCGAATGCGAGATCCGGCAACCGGTGACCATCGGCAACCACACCTTGTTCCTCGGTGAGGTGGTCAACGCCGCGTTCTTGCACGACGAGGAAGCCGAGGTCCTGCGCATGGAAGACACCCGGATGAGCTACGGCGGCTGAGCTCAGCGGCCGCTCCGCCCCGCGGAGAGATCAGCCGAAGAGGAGCCGGCGCACCGGCGCCGCGGGCGCGGGGGGCGCCTTGAAGGCCCGGTGATACGCGGCCAGTGCGTTCGCGGCTTCGGTCCGGTTGGCTGCGACGGGCGAGCTCTGCTCGCCGTCACGGTGTTGCCAGAACCAGCGGCCCTCCTTCGAGGAGACCTTGCCGATGCTCGTGCCGGCGCCTCCGGTGGAGAGGCGGACCTCGGCGCTGCTCAACGAGAGCGGCAGTACCTGCACCTGTCCGTTCACGGCAGCTGTCATCGTCACCTCCTCCACCTCCTTCGCAGGCGTCATCGCTGCGACTCGCCCATGGGTTACGGGTCAGGGCGTGCTTTCGTCTGGCCTTCTAGGCTTCGGCGTGATGGCCGACACTTCTGCAGCGCAATCCGCGAAGAGTCCGACCCGCGGTGGCCTTTTTCACAGTTGGCGGTACGTGCTCGCCACGACGAATCCGCCACCCGGGCGCCTGGATCCGGTGTCGAAATGGCTGTATTTGACCCGCGCTGGGGTAATTCCGATGACCCTGGTGGCGGCGGCCATCGCCGGCTTGTTGGCGGTCTACCGGGGCGCGGACGTCTCCTGGGGCTGGTTCGCCGTGGCGGCCGCCGGCATCGTCCTGGCGCACATGGCGAACAACCTGATGAACGATCTGTTCGACCTCCAGGTCGGAACCGACCGGGCCGACTACCCCCGCAATCTCTATTCGCCGCACCCCGTACTTTCGGGCGTGATCACCCGCAAGGGGCTCGCGACCTGCGCTCTCGCCGTCAACGCGCTGTGTCTCGCGATCATGGTCGTGCTGACGGCGGCCCGGGGCTGGCCGATCGTCGGCTTCGCGCTCGGCGGCTTTCTGCTGTCCGCGGCGTACACCGCGCCGCCGTTGCGCTTGAAGAAGCACGGCCTCGGTGAGCCGACCGTGCTCCTGGTCTGGGGTCCGTTGATGGTCGGCGGCACCTACTACGCGGCGACGGGCACGATTCCGGGCGCCGTGGTGCTCGCATCGTTCCCGTATGCGCTGCTGTGCACGACAGTGCTGATGGGCAAGCACATCGACAAGATCGCGTGGGACGCGCCGGACGGCACGCATACGTTGCCGGTGATCATGGGCGAGGCCGCGGCCCGTCGGCTCACCCAGGCGATGTTCGTCGCGTTCTACGTCTCGATCGTCGCGCTCGTGATCGCGCGCGTCATACCCGTCGCTTCGGTGTTGGTCGTGTTGGCATGGCCGGTGCTCCGGCGCACGTTCGCCTACTACTCGCAGCCCAAACCGAAGGTCTCTCCGATGCCCAATCCCGTGTGGCCGCTGTGGTTCGCGGCGCTGTCGTTCCTCGTGACCCGCCGCGCGGGCGGTCTGTTCGTGCTCGGCCTCGTCATCGGCGCGATTCTCGGTTGGTGAGCGCGGTCGAGTCGGCATCGCCGCCGTAGTGATACGACGTTACGCTTCGCGCCGAATGAAGCGGGACCCCGATCAACGGACTGAGGGAGGCGAAGTGATCTCGAGCACGATGCAGGACTTCCCGCTGACCATCACCGCCGTATTGCGCCACGGGATGAGTGTCTACGCCGGCGCCGAGTGTGTCACCTGGAGCGATGCAGGGCCCCGGCGCGCCACGTACGGGACGATCGCGGCCAACGCCGGGAGGCTCGCCAACGCGCTCACGCGTCTCGGTGTGCAGCCGGGCGACCGTGTCGGCACATTCATGTGGAACTCCCAGGAACACATGGAGGCGTACCTCGCCATTCCGTCGATGGGCGCGGTGCTCCACACGCTGAACATCCGGCTGTTCCCGGAGCAGCTCGCCTACGTGATCAACCACGGCGAGGACAAGGTCGTGCTCGTCGACGATTCGCTCGTGCCGGTGCTCGGGAAGGTCGTGTCCGAGCTGACCAGCGTCGAGTGCTTCGTGATCGTGGGCGACGGCGACGCCGCCGCGCTCGGTACCGACCGTCCGATCGCGCGCTATTCCGAGCTGCTCGCGCAGGAGTCTCCCGATGTCGCATGGCCCGATATCGACGAGCACCAGGCCGCGGCAATGTGTTACACGTCCGGAACCACCGGCAATCCGAAGGGTGTCGCGTACTCACACCGCTCCGCCTTCTTGCATTCGTTCGCGGCGCTCACGGGCAACGCGCTGGACTTGTCGGAACGCGATCGCATCCTCATGATCGTGCCGATGTTCCACGCGAACGCGTGGGGCATCCCCTATGCGGCCTTCCTGTGCGGTGCCTCACTCGTGATGCCGGGCCGGTTCCTGCAAGCCGAACCGCTGACGCGCATGGTGAAGGAGGAGCGCGTCACGTTCTCGGGCGCGGTGCCGACGATCTGGGCCGACATCTACCGCTACGGCGAAGAGCACGACATCGACCTGTCGAGCATTCGCATGATCGTCTGTGGGGGCTCGGCGGTGCCGCGTTCGCTCATGGAGAACTTCGAGAAGAAGTACGGCGTGCGCATCATCCAGGCCTGGGGCATGACCGAGACGTCGCCGCTCGCCGCGGTCGCGCATCCGCCCGCCTCGGTCGCGGTCGGCTCGACCGAGGAGATGGACTGGCGGGCGCGCACCGGGAGGGTCGTCGGCGGGGTCGAGCTGCGAATCGTCGACGACGCCGGAAGGTCGTTGCCTTGGGACGGAGAGGCCGTCGGCGAGATCGAGGTGCGGGGTCCGTGGATCACGGCCTCCTACTACCGCGATCCGTCCCCCGAGAAGTTCGACGATGGGTGGTTGCGCACCGGCGACGTCGGCAGTGTGTCGCCCGAGGGATACATCCAGATCACCGACCGGGCGAAGGACGTGATCAAGTCGGGTGGTGAATGGATCAGCTCGGTCGAGCTCGAGAATTTCTTGATGGGACATCCCGACGTGCTCGAGGCGAGCGTCATCGGGGTTCCCGATCCGCGCTGGGACGAGCGTCCGCTTGCC
>JALYLU010000479.1 GCA_030774075.1 Actinomycetota bacterium
CGTTATGACGCGGCAGAGGCTCGGCCAGTGACCGGAGAGTGACGCTAGAGTCGAAAGCGCAATCATGCACAGCGGCGTATGGTCGCCCCGGAGAAACGAAGGGCCGCGATGTTCGACCCGTACCTTCAGGCTGCACCCCTCTCACCGGAACTGGGCTTTCCCTGGTGGCTGCAGGTGACCCACCTGGTCAACTTCCTCTTTCTGGGCCTGCTCGTGCGTTCCGGCTGGGAGATCCTGGCGTCTCACCCCCGCCTGTACTGGCGGAATGACTGCGGGCCGGGTACCGAGTGGCTGAAGTTCACCGGGGACAAGGTTCCCGACGAGGTGGGCGCCTTCACCGCACGCGACGACCAGCGCGACCTCCACCCACTGATCAGCCTGCCCGGCAGGGCAAAGATCGGCCTTGGTCGCGCCTGGCACGGCCTCGTGACCAGCCTGTGGGTGCTCAACGGGCTGATCTACGTCGTCCTGCTCTTCGCGACCGGCCAGTGGCGGCGCATCGTGCCGACGTCGTGGGACGTCTTCGGAGAGGCGTGGGAGTCGCTCAAGATCTACGCCGGCTTCGGCGTCCCCTCGATCGAGCACTTCCAGCCCTACGACGCACTGCAGGAGCTCATGTACTCCTTTGTGGTCTTCGTGCTCGCGCCACTCATGATTCTCACCGGCCCGGTGATGTCTCCGGCGGTTGTGGGGCGCTACCCCTGGTACGCGAAAATCTTCGGCGGCCGTCAGGCCGCGCGGTCCATCCACTTCATCGGTATGGCCATCTTCGTCGTCTTCGCCGTCATGCACGTCGCGCTGATCCTCATCGTCCACCCAGAACACAACCTGGTGCATATGATGATGGGCCGGGAATATGACCCGGCGCTGGTCGGCCAGGCGGTCACCCGCGTGATCATCGGCGTGGTCGTGGTGGTCGCCCTTTGGATCGCCGCGTCCTACCTGACGTTGCGCGACGTCCGCAGGAGTCAGCGGGTGCTGTACGGGCTCCAGACCCCGATCAAACGGATCTTCCTCGATCGGATGGCCTCACGGCAGAGCAAGCAGCGGACGTTCACCGAGGAGGACATCTCCCCCTTCCACTGGGTCAACACCAGGCCGCCGGACCTTCAGCAGTCACCCGAGTGGCTCTCCTTGCACGAGAACGACTTCCGGGACTACTCGCTGGAGATCGGTGGCCTCGTTCGCGAGCCCCGGTCCTTCTCCGTCGACGACCTCAAGGCAATCGCCACCCAGGACCAGATCACGATGCACACGTGCATGCAGGGCTGGACAGGCATCGCCAAGTGGTCCGGAGTGCCTCTGCGTGAGGTGCTGGCGCAGGTCGAGCCGCTCGCGGGCGCGAACTACGTGATGGTCGAGTCCTTCGGCACCGCCCAGCACATGCACGACGGACGCCCGGTCGAGCCCTACTACACGGTTCTGACCAAGGCCATGGCGATGGAGGACGAGACGATCCTTGCCTGGGGCATGAACGGCGAGCCGCTGCCCGACATGTACGGAGCACCGCTGCGCCTGCGGACCGAATCGATGCACGGCTACAAGATGGTCAAGTGGGTGCGCTCCGTGTCGTGGATCCACGACTACGCCGAGGTCGGCGACGGCATGGGCGGTACCCGCGAGGACTCCGGGTACCAGGACATGGACGCCCGGATCTGAGCGTCCGGGACTGCCTTGACGGTGTTCTCCGACGATCGGGCGGTGCTTGAGGAGCTTGAATCCGATAAGGGACCTCGGTGGACGTATTCAAATGCAGTCATCACACCCATCAGACGCACTTACCCCGCGCTGACCCCCGCCTCGCACCACGACCTGTCGCACCCGGCGAAGGGCGGTGACGTCCTCGGACGGGTCCCCCTCGACGACGAGCACGTGGACGCAGGCTTCTCCATGGCGACCCCGCGTAGGTAGCTTGGTGAAGGTCAATAGACGCCAGCGACGTAGGCGGTGAGGAAGTGAACGCCGTGGCGATCGAGGTTGCCGCGGGCGCGGTCGTAGTGCTCGGTGGTGCGTGGGTCGGCGTGCCGGGCGAGGATCTGGGCATCGCGCAGAGGGACTCCGGCATCGAGGGCATTGGTGATCGCGGCATGTCGCAGCGAATGCGGACTGACGTGTCGCGGGATACCGGCGCTCTTCGCGATCCGGAGGACCATGCGGTAACAGTCGCGTCGGTTGATCGGGTTTCCCGAAAGCGGGGCGCAGGACCAGCGGTCCTTCTATCCGTTCCCCTCGGCACACTTCAAGTGCTCGGATGACCGGGACAGTCAGCGGCATGGTGGCTGGCTTGCTGCCCTTGCCCACCAGGTGCAGCACTCGGTGTCCGCGCAGCGTCTCGGAGTAGTCCTCGATCCGGACCGCCGCGGCTTCCGAGGCACGCAGGGCGTTGATGCCGAGCAGGTAAGCCAAGGCGCCGTAGTGCACGCCGAGGGTCTGGGCCACCTGAAGGAATCGGATCAGTTCGAGCCGGTCGAGGCCTTGGGTGCGTGACTCGTCATGGTGCACCTTCGGCAATCGGGCGTACACGGCTGGGTCGCTGGGAATCAGGCCATCGATGTGCGCGAACCTGAAGAACGCACGGACGCCATGCATCATCGTGTTGATTGAGGAGTCCATCAGCCCGCACTGGCCCAAGTGGCGGATGTATAGCTCGACACGTGCTCGCTGGATCCCGACCAGCGGGTCGACTGCGCTGGTCTCGCACCAGTCGAACCAACGGCGAAGCTGGTAGGCGTACAGGTGGTGCGTCTGACCCGAGTAGCGGGCCAGGTAAGAGACGGTCGCCAATTGGGCTTCCGTCATCGAGTCTGGCTGGAATGGCAGGAGGGTGGTGTTCGGCATGGGACGCACCCCGGCGACGCTGCGAATACAGCCCCAGCCACGGATCGCCGCACACACGGTGAGGCACCTTGGCTGACCCTAGTCCTCCGTCTTCAATGGGGCGCTGAAGGAGTTGGACCCGGCCGAGTGAATACCGGCGGTGCGGCGGTCGCGGCTACGCACTTGCTGTCCGAGTAGCGACGCTTCTGAACGCCCTCTCGTGCGGGCAGTGCGCTACGAATGTGACATGTCACTCGGCGGCGACGAGCTGGTAGCCAAGACCCAGTTGGTCGAAGAGGAAGGCGTGCAGGTCGGTGGTTTCGTCGATGGTCTGGTCGAGCGATCCGGTCAAGTGGCCGGTGGACTCCAGCCGGAGCAGTACGGGCCGATCCGATGATGTCGCGGTCTGGAGTCGGGCCGTCATTTTCTTGGCGTGCCAGGCATCGACGCGGGTGTCGTTGTCTCCGGCGGTCAGCAGCACAGCTGGGTAGCTCGTTCCGTCTACGACGTTGTGGTACGGCGAGTATGCCAGCAGCGCCGTTAAGGTCTCCGGGTCATCGACCGTCCCGAACTCGGTCGTGTTGTACAGCCCGTTGGTGGTCGTCTCGGATCTCAATGAGTCCATGACTGGCACAGCGGCCACCACCGCGCGGGCGATGTCCGGCCGCTGGGTGAGAACCGCACCCATCAAGAGCCCTCCGTTGGAGCCACCGATGATCGCCAGTCGGTCACGACTGGTGATGCCGGTGTCGGTCAGGTGGTCCGCGCATGCGATGAAGTCGTCGAAGCAGTTCTGCTTGGTGGCGAGTCGACCCGCGTGGTGCCATTCCTCGCCGTACTCTCCGCCGCCGCGGATGTTGGCGATCACGAGAACTCCACCCTGCTCGAGCCACAGCAGCGGCTCGGGGTTGAACTTCGGCACCAGCGAGATCCCGTAGCCGCCGTACGCCGTCAGCAGCGCCGGTGCGGTCCCGTCTCGTAGGGTGCCGGGAGCGGCGATGATGTTGAGGGGCACCCGCGTGCCGTCCCGTGAGACCGCGAACTCGCGGGTCACCTCGTAGCCGGACAGGTCGACGGGACTGGTCGTCGCCAACGCTGTCGGTCGGGCAGCCTCTCCATCAGCCGCCACCCACCAGGTCGGCGGCTCGGTGAAGGACTCACACGACCAGGCAAGCCGATCCGGGCCTAGCCGGGAGAGGCGATCGGAGTACGACGACACCGAGCTCACCGGCGGAATGTCAGGTGTGTGCAGCGGGCCGCCGTCGAGGTCGAACGCCCGCAGCCGTTGTGGGCCGCCGTCCATGTCCGCGACCCACACTGTGCCGTGGGTCACGGCGAGGTCCTCGATGACCAGGTGGCTCGCCGGCACGATCACGTCGGCGTCCGCGACCGTGGCACCATCTGTCAGCGGAAGCCGCAGCACCTTTCCGTGGGG
>JALYLU010000480.1 GCA_030774075.1 Actinomycetota bacterium
AGGTGCCGCCGTAGAACGCGGCGACCCGCACACCGATCTGCTTGCCGATCGGGTTCAGCACGTCGACGACCTGCTTGGCGAGCTCGCGGGTCGGAACGAGGACGAGCGCCGTGGGATGGCCCGGCCGCGACGCGTGGACCGTCTGGAGGGTGGGCAGACCGAACGCGAGCGTCTTGCCCGAGCCCGTCTTGGCCTTGCCACAGACGTCCCGCCCGGCCAGCGCATCTTCGATCGTCGCGGCCTGGACGGGGAACGGTTCGTCGATACCCTGCGCCGTGAGGGCGTCGACGATCTCGGCCCTGAGGCCGAGCTCTCGGAATGTGGTCACGTTGCTCCTCAACCTGTACGTCGCGTCGGAGGCCGATCCTCGGCATCTCCGAACGGGAAACAGGTGAGGGACGGCCGCGGGCCCCGGCAGATGGTCGTGGGAACCCGAACACCCAGAATAGCTGGTCAGGGCCACTGCTCGGCACATCGACCCTTGTCGGCCGCGATCCGAGCGTATTTCGGGTCGGCGTGGGTAAGTGCTCGGGCGGGCGTGGCAGGGCCTGAATTAGCGTCGCGCGCGTGCCCTACGCGACGAGACCGATGCACGACGCCGACTCGCACATCATGGAGCCCGCCGACTGGCTGCACCCGTTCCTCGACGCGCCGACCCGGGAACGGTTCCCGCTCGTGTGGAACGACGCCAACGAGGACACGACGCCGCTCGACGCGGTGGAACACGCCACCTTCGTGCACCGCGATCCGTCGTACCGCGCCGAGGACGCGGCCCAGATCACGCTGCGCAAGAACTTCCTCGCGACGGGCTCGTTCCTGAACACGGACCGGGGTGCTGCGCTCGACCTGCTCGGCTTCGCGAGCCAGCTCGTGTTCGACACGTTCACGAGCCCGCACGTGCTGCGCTTCGATCGCGACGGTGACCACGAGCTCGCGGTCGCGCTCGCGCGCGCACAACATCGCGCGGTGCTCGACTGGTGTTCAGTCGATCCGCGCCTCCTTCCCGTAACCGTCGTGCCGGTTGGCCACACCGCGGCCGCGGTCGCGCTCACCACCGAGGCGATCCGCGCGGGCAGCGCGGCGATCTGGATCGGACAGTATCCGGCGGGGCACTCGCCCAGTCACGTCGCCCTCGAACCGATTTGGTCGGAGTGCGCGGAGGCGGGCGTGCCCGTGGTGCTGCACGTTGCCGGCGCGGGCGCGAACGTGATGTCGACCGACTTCTTCGACAACGGTCTGCCTCCCGTCCCCGACTTCCACGGCGGCGACACGAACTTCAAGTCGATCGACTATCTCTCGATCCCGCTCCCGGTCATGCAGACGCTGAACGCGTTGATCATCGACGGTGTGCTGATGCGTCATCCGTCGCTGCGGATCGGCGTGATCGAGCTGGGGGCCACCTGGGTGCCGGGATGGATGCGCTCGCTCGACTCCGCGCACGAAGCGTTCCGCAAGAACGAGTCCCGGCTACAGCAGATGGATCTGAGGCCGAGCGAGTACGTGCAGCGTCAGGTGCGGGTCACGCCGTACCCACACGAGGACGCGGGTTGGACCATCGCGAATGCCGGCGAAGACGTGTGCATGTTCTCGTCCGACTTCCCGCACGTCGAAGGCGGCCGCAATCCCATCGCGCGCTTCGAGCGCAGCATGGACGCCGCCGGCCTCGGAGCCGTTGCTCGCGAGCGCTTCTACGTCGAGAACTTCGACGACCTGCTGGGTGCGGTGCTCGATCGCCGCGGCGTGTCGATCGGTGCCGACGTTGGTGCTTACGACTCGCGCACCGCCCGCAACGTGCGCCGCCAGACCGAGCGATAAGCGTCGATGCCGTCGGGCGACAGCGATCCTTCGGGACCGGTCGCGATCGTCACGCGCTCGGGCACGGTGCCCCAAATGGCGACGCCGGCTTCGCTCCACGCGGCCACGACGTCCTGGTAGTCGCGGGTATAGGTGCGGGCCGAACAGATCACGAGACCGACCGGCACCTTGCGCGGCACGAGGTCGAGCACCGCTTCGACGCGTGCGGTCTCGACGCCACCGATGCGCGTCGGCACGACGACGACGTCGGCGCGCTCGATCGCTTTCACCAGAAGACGCTCGTTGCCGGGGGGCGTGTCGACGACCGCGACCTCCTCGGTGTCGATGCGGTCGAGCGCCTTCAGCAGCAGCCGGTCGGTCGGCGCTTCGACGAGGGTCAGCCGTTCGAGGTGCTCGTCTTGGGCGCTCTCGATCCAGTCCGCGGCGCTCGCCTGCGGATCGGCGTCGACGACGGTGGCCGGCCGGCGGGCGGCCGCGAGGGCCCCGAGATATACCGCTGTGGTCGTCTTGCCGACCCCGCCCTTGAGTGCCGCGACCACGATGATCATCGCCCGAACGTATCGAGTCGGGTGGTCCGGCCCCCAACCCGTCCGGCCCGGGTCTGGCCCGGCCGCTGCGTTTCCCGGGCCGATGCCACCACCTACCTACGGGTAGGTAGGCTAAGGCCATGACGACCACACTGATGACCCCGACGACCTCAGCCGACCTGGTGGACGTTCTCACTCCGCAGGTCGAGCGTCTGTACGAGCGCCACCTGGCGACGACGAAGTCGTGGCTACCGCACGAGCTGATCCCGTGGGAGCGTGCGAACGAGTCGAGGCCGCGCGATGCCTGGGATGCGGCGAGCTCCACGCTCCCCTCCGGCGTGCGCAGCGCACTCGTCGTCAATCTCCTCACCGAGGACAACCTTCCTTACTACTTCGAGACCATCAACCGGGTGTTCGCGAATGAAACCTGGCGCGAATGGGCGCGCCGCTGGACCGCAGAGGAGATGCGGCACGGGATCGTGATCCGCGACTACATCACGGTCACGCACGCGGTTGATCTGGTGGCGCTCGAGCACGCGCGGATGCACCAGGTATGCGGCGCCCAGGTGCCGCAGCCCGAATCCGCCGCCGACGCGCTCGCGTACGTCGCGCTGCAGGAGTTGGCGACGCGCATCTCGCACCGCAACACCGGAAACCTGCTCGAGGACGAGGCCGGCTACAAGGTGATGGCCCGCGTCGCAGCCGACGAGAACCTCCACTATCTCTTCTATCGCGACCTCGTGTCCGCGGCGCTGGAGGTCGATCCGTCCGGCACCGTATGCGCGATAGTACGCCAGGTGCGCACGTTCGAGATGCCCGGCGCCGGCATTCCCGACTTCAGCGCCCACGCGTCGGCGATCGCCGCGGCCGGGATCTACGACCTGGTGTTGCACCACGACCAGGTGCTCGTTCCGGTCGTGCTGCGCCACTGGGGCATCGAGACGATCGAAGGCCTCAGCCCGGAGGCGGAGGGCGCGCGGGAACGCATCGTCGGGCACATCGCGCGCCTCGAGCGCGTCGGCAAGCGACTCGCAAGTCGCCGAGCGTAGGTTTCGGTCGCCGGGCGCGCATGACGGGCTGAGGCTCACCGGCATGGAACCGCGGGCGGCCTCTATGGTGATCGCGCGTGAGCGACAACGGAGGGCGGGAAGCCGCCACGGCGATCCTCGACACCGACGACGACGGTCCCGCGGCGGTCACGCTCGATGGGCCGGTGCTCGACGAGCTCATGGAGTTCGGTGACGTTCGCTCAGTTGCGCCGGGCGACGTCTTGTACCGAGCCGGCGCCGAAGTACCGGCTTTCTTCGTCGTCCTCGAGGGTGAAGTCGAAATTGTGCGGCAGGACGACAACGGCGAGGAGGTCGTCGCGAGGCACGGTCAGGGCCGGTTCCTCGGCGAGTTGAATCTCCTCACCGGGCAACGGACCTATCTCGCGGCTCGCGTCAGCAGGTCGGGACGCGTGTTGGCCATCGACCTCGCGACGTTCCGTCAGCTGATCAATACCAAGCCGGATTTCTCCGACACGGTCTTCAAGGCATTCGTCGCTCGGCGCGAATTGCTGCGTACGGGTGCCGGTGCCGGCGCCATCCGCATCATCGGTTCGCGGTACTCGCCCGAGGCGATGGCCTTGCGGGCGTTCGCGAATCGCTATCAGCTTCCTCATAGGTGGATCGATCTGGAGGACATCGACGATCCGCCCGTGTATCTCGCAGGCATCGGTGTCCGCCCGCCCGACGTGCCGGTCGTAGTGACTCCGACCGCGTTGCTCCGGCGTCCGACGCCCGGGCAGTTTGCCGAAAACCTCGGTCTCACTTACCGGCCCGTCCCGGGCTACATCAGCGATCTCGTCGTCGTCGGGACCGGTCCGGCCGGCCTCTCGGCCGCGGTATACGG
>JALYLU010000481.1 GCA_030774075.1 Actinomycetota bacterium
GGGATGCCTTCGCGCCTCCCTCGACCCGCGGCTTGCCGTTCGCAATCAGCGGCGGCCAGAAGGTCGCGCACTTTCCGGAGCACGCGCTCTTCCCGTTCCGGTCCTTTCCGAACAGGTAGAGCGTGTGTCCGCGCGAGTTGACGAGGATCCGGCCGAGGTGGGACGTCGCCGTCGAGACGACGGTGCCGGTCGTACCCGCAGCCTCGGTCTTCGGCGGGTTGAACAGGTAGATCGCTGACGCGACCGCGGCGAGAGCTGCCGCGGCCGCGATCAGCCAGGGGGCAGTCAGCGCGGGGGCTGTCCGGTGATTCGTTCGCATCGTGTTCTCCTTGCTGTCGAGTTGCCTTACTGGAGTCACGATGGCCTGCGGTAGACCGGCCGTCATCCGTGCCACCGCGAAAGCGTCGTTCCGGCTACCCGTGAACGCGAGCTCCCCGTTAGCGGCAATCGACTCGTCAGCCGAGATCGTGTGTCTCCCCGGCCGGCCGGTAGGCGCGGTTTCCAGACAGTTGGGGCGGCAGCGCGAAACGACCTGGCCGCCGCGGAGTGCAGCGGCCAGGTCGTTGAACCGGTTCGGCTAGCGAACCGTGAAGACGCCCTTCATGCCGGCTTCGGCATGGCCGGGCACGGTGCAGAGGTAGGGGTAGGAGCCGGCTTTCGTGAAGGTGACGGCCAGGCTCGCCGTCTGGCCCGGCTGAATCAGCGGCGTCATCTTGCCGTTGATCTTGAAGTCGTGAGCGACGTGGCCGATGTTCGAGAACGCGAACGTGACCTTGCCGGGCTTGGCGATCGACTTGGTCGAGAGCCTGAAGAAGAACTCACCGCCCTTGACCTGGATCGCCGTGCCCTGGGCGCTCGCCGACGATCCGGCGTTGCCACTCACCCCGGAGCCGGCGCTCGGGGAAGCTGTCGACTGCGTCTTCGCACCGCCCGCGGGGGCGTTGAGCGAGTAGGCGACGATCTGGTACTGCGGGTTCTTGAGGTTCCCGGGACCACCTGCGCCGACGATCAGCAGGTCCTTGGTGACGGCTGGGAAGGAGTTGATGCCGGCGGGCGCTTTCGCCGTCCAGAGCGTCTTGCCGGTCTTCGTGTCGAAGGCGTAGATCGTGCCGGCGTACGTGCTGGTGAAGACGACGTCGTTGGCGACGGTGGCCGCCCCGAAATCCTCTGACGGCAGCTTGTTCTGCCAGAGCACCTTGCCGGTGCCGGGGTCGATCGCGGTGAGGCCGCCCGTGCCCGTCTTGAAGTTGCCGAGACCACCCGCGATGCCGCTTGCGCTCGCGTGTGTGGGGAAGTTGAGCCAGGGGACGAAGAGGCGGTTGGCGGCGTACGCCATCGGCGTCTCGACCCCGCCGAAGATGCCGGGAAAGACGTCGATGGGTTTGCTCGGCAGCGGCCCGGTGTCGTTCTGGTGCTTGCCGACGGAACGCGTCCAGAGATGCTGTCCGTTGTCGGCGCGGTACGCGTACGCCTTGCCCATCTTCCCGGCGACGAGCTCGACCTCGGTCTGGACGCCCTGGATCGGGACCGTCGCAGTGATCGCGGGGATCATCAGGTCGTAATCGCGCAAGTCGTGCGGGATTGCCTGGCGGAACCACAGCAGCTTCCCGGTCTGCCCGTCGAGTGCGACGAGCGAGTCCGTGTAGAGGTTGGGACCGGGGCGACTCGACCCGTTCGGGAACTTCGGAGTTCCGTACAGCGGCGCCGGATTGGCAACGGACAGGAAGACGCGTCCGTGGCTGTCGACGGAAGGCGGGTACCAGAGGCCTCCGCCGCTGTTGACCTTCGGGTTGCCAAAGAGCTTGGCGCCGCCCTTGACGGTCTGGAAGCTCCAGATCGTCTTCCCGGTTTTGGCGTCGAGGGAGTAGACGGTGCCGAAGGCGCCGCCCTGGTAGAAGTTCGTCGAGCTGCCCGGGATGGTCGAGATCAGGACCTTGCCGTCGTACAGCTGCGGCGTCATGTCGATTCCTTCGAGCTTGTTGCCGATCAGCTTGTGCATCCAGACCTGCGCACCGTTCTTCGGGTTGAGGGCGAACGCGGCCCCCTGAAGGGGTCGGAAATCCCGATTTGCGTCACGGATGCGGGGGCGGCCTGGCGGCGGACGCGTTCAATCGGTGTCGTTGTCGGGGCTCGGGTCGGTGGTGTCTGTGAGTGCGGTGGTGAGGAAGCGGTGGGTCCAGTCTTCGGCGTGGCGGCGGGTGTCGGCGTAGACGAGGTGGATGTGGGGGTAGCGGACGTGGAGGCGTGCGAGTTGGTCGGCGAGCCAGGCGCCGTCGACGTGCTCGAGCTTGAAGATGGCGGAGTACCGCGCTTCGATGACGATGGCGGCGAGCGGCAGTTCGGAGAGTCGTTGCATCTGGAACGCGAGCGTTCCGTCTGAGAGCGTGGCGGCGAGGTTCTCGAGGGTCTTCCGTTCGACGGCCGCGATGATCGTCCCGTCGAGGCCCTGGATGGCGTAGTCGCCGGCGGTGACGGTCGCCCGAGCCGTCGCGGCTCCTTGGTGGGTGAACTTGTACGGGTAGCGCTCGCGGGTATCGACGGTGATCGTGACCGGCGCGGTCAGGCTTCGTCTACGAGGGATGCGCCCGCCGGGGTTCGCGGCTCGGGCGGTCTTCTGTGTCTGCCAGAAGATCGCGTCACGTCCTTTCACCCGGGTGAAGACGAACTGGGAGCGCGCGAGCCGTGGCCGGTCGAGGAGCAGATCGATCGCGCCGCCTCGGCGACGGCACAGCAGCACCGTGGTCTCCTCGACGATCTCGATCTCGTCCGTCCAATCCTCTTCGTACACGTGGCAATAGACGCGTGCGGTTGTCGGCCACACGTCCCGGGCTTTCAAGACCAGTCCGCCGTCGAGCGGGAGCCGCAACAGGAACGGGAGCTTGCTGTCGCCCTGCGGATTCCGGCCCACCGTGAAGAGCGGCGGTCGAGCTTGGCTGGTCACGCGGCGGTGCGGTACTCGTGAATCAGGCCGCCGAGCACATCCCGGCGGCGGACCTCAGCCGGTGGCGAACCGCGTGGCTCCTGCAACTCACGCGTCGGTGCGGCGAGCGCCAACGCGCGGTGTGGCCTCTCACCGTTGTAGTGGGCCAGGTACTCGCGCAGGATCCGCTCGAGGTGACGGCGACCGACCACCAAGAGATCGTCGAGGCACTCGGAGCGGACGGTCCGCACCCACCGCTCGGCGACCGCGTTCGCGCGCGGCGCCCGAACCGGCGTCCTGATGACCCGCACGCTCTCGCCCCGCGCAATCTCGTCGAACGGCCCCGAGAACTTCGCGTCCCGGTCATGGATAAGAAAACCGACGTTCTCGAGCTGCTCGTCGACAGCGAGATTGCGGGCCTGTTGAAGCACCCATGCGCCGTCCGGGTGCGCGGTCACGCCCGCCAGTCGGACACGGCGTGTGCCGTGTTCAATGAAGAACAACACGTACAGGGTGCGGAGCCAGACCGTCTCGACCGTGAAGAAATCGCATGCCACGATGCCTTGGGCCTGGGCGCGGAGGAACTCAGCCCATGACGGCCCGCCGCGACGCGGCGCCGGCCCGAGACCCGAGCGCCGCAACAGCGACCGGATCGTCGTCGCCCCGATCTCGACTCCGAGCTTGCGCAGCTCGCCCTGGATCCGCACGCACCCCCACTTCGGATTTTCACGGGCCATGCGAAACACGAGCTCGCGCACCGCGGGATCGAGAGGCGGACGACCAGGTGAGCGGCGCCGGAAAGTCCACTTCCTCCGCACCAGCTCTCGGTGCCACCGCAGAAGCGTCTGCGGGGACACCAGAAACACCCCCCACCGTGCCCGCGGCACCAACCGGCTTGCTGCTGCCAACAACACTCGGTCGCGCCGAGTCAGCGGCGCGCGTCTCACGGCCCGGCGAAGCACGCGCAACTGGTGACGAAGCACCGCGTTCTCGACCTCCAACGCCGCTACCGCCGAGCCACCCACGACCAGCCGCATCAGCCGCCGAACAGCCAGAGCGAGCACGAAGCACAACACCACACGATCCTACGGAACACCCGAGACCAAGGTCCGCAACCCGCGCGTCAAGCACCAAATCGAGATTTCCGACCCCTTCACGGTGCATTGAAAGGGTCCGCCGGCCTCTTGGCAGAGCTTCAAGCGCTCCCAGCCTCGGGAGCCGTGGCTCACATCGAACGTCTAGTTCTCGACGACGAGGTGTGTGACTGGAAGGGAGAAGCGATCGAGGGCGGTTTCCGCGCTTCCCTTCTC